>SKRE01000163.1 GCA_007118655.1 Clostridiales bacterium
ACTTCCCAGTCATCCTTTAATTCCTTTTGATACTTATTAATCTCCTCTTCTTCCATAGGGGGTGTCCCCACACTGCAAGGGATACATTTTTTCTCTGCTAATTTACTCATTTTATAACCTCCTTTAATAGTCATACAATACTTTACAGGATCATCCTTCATTTCTGATATTGCCTAGTCCATTTTCCCATGGGCTATTTTTTTATCTTAACTTCTTTAATTTCTCTTATATTACTTTCTATCCTTTTTTTCTTTTTTTAAACATTTCCTTGTAAGGTCAAAAGCTCCAAACTTCTATTTGCTTTGATTATTTCCTCATGCTACAATTATGTAGATAAAAGATCATTATTACTAAATTGAAGGAGGTATTTTATGAATAAATTTACCCTTACTCCAAATGATACATCTCTATTAGTCATCGACTTTCAAGAAAAATTAGTACCGGCCATGCACCGCACCGAAGACACTGTAAAAAACGCCGGAATTCTAATGGAAATTGCGAAAGCATTAGAAATACCCATCATAGTTACGGAACAATACCCTAAGGGAATTGGACATACGGTAGCGCCCTTATCTGGGTTATTCGGTGAGCTTTCTCCCATAGAAAAAATGACTTTCAGCGCTTGCACAAAGGAGGTAGAGGATCAGCTTTCCAAGGAACCGAGACAAAAAATCCTTATATCGGGGATCGAAGCCCATGTATGCGTTTTTCAAACCGTACGAGCTCTGCTTCAAAAGGACTATCAGGTTTATGTAGTATCCGATGCAGTTTCTTCCAGAACGGAAGCCAACTATCAAAACGGGTTATCGCAAATGCGGGAAATGGGAGCCGTGATCACTAATACGGAAACCGTCCTGTTTGATTTATTAAAAGAATCCACCCACCCGAAATTTAAAGAGCTATCTAAACTGATTCGTTAACCCGAATTATTAGAAAGTGGATAAACTGACTGTTCCGCATTTCATTTTAGAAATGATGGAATTATAATGGAGGAATAGTACATGAACTATGAAGAAGCCTTGAACTATATTCACGGCACATACAAATTCGGCAAAAAGATCGGCCTTACCAATATTCGGGACCTTCTTCAACGTATGGGAAACCCGGAAAAACAGCTTAAAATCATTCATATTGCCGGCACCAACGGCAAAGGCTCTGTATCCTCTTTTATTCATGGCGGACTCAGTGCCGCAGGCTATCGTGTAGGACTTTTCACATCCCCCTATTTAGAAACCTTCCGGGAGCGAATGCAGATCAACGGAATAAAAATATCCGAGGATCACTTAATTCAGTCTACATCAAGGGTCAAGGAGAAAATCGAAGAAATGGTGCAGGAAGGAAAACATCAACCTTCAGAATTCGAAGTGGTTACCGCTATTGCACTTGACTATTTCCACAACCGGTCTGTAGACTTCTTGGTTCTTGAAGTGGGTATGGGAGGACGTTTCGATGCTACCAATGCCGTGGATCATCCTCTGCTGTCCATTATTACAAACATCGGATATGACCATACCGAGTATCTCGGCGATACCCTGGACAAAATCGCTTATGAGAAGGCAGGGATTATCAAAGAAGAAATCCCGGTGATTGTGTATCCTCAGGAAGAAGAGGCAATGACCGCCATCGAAGAGGTTGCCCGAAAAAAGAATGCCCGATTGATTCCCGTGGACTTTTCTTCCCTGGTCCTGGAGGGAAGTTCCCTAAAAGAACAGACTTTTTCTGTAACCCTGGGAGAAACATCCTATTCTTCGATAACAATCCGTCTTTTAGGTTCTTATCAAATCTACAACTGCATCACCGCCTTAACCGCCTTGGAGCATTTAAAATCCCAAGGACAAGTAACCTATACTGTGGAAGCAATTAAAAATGGTTTTTACAAAACCCGCTGGCCGGGACGATTCGAGATCCTAAGTGAAAATCCATTAACCATTATTGACGGAGCTCATAACCCTCAAGCAGGCAAGGCTTTAGGAGAAACCGTAAAGAAACATTTACCCAAGGCCTCCATCACTTTTATAATCGGTATGCTCTTAGACAAGGATATCCAAAGTTTTCTCCAGGAGATCGCACCCCTGGGCACCCGCTTTGTCCTGACCAAACCCTTTGGACCCCGCGCTGCGGAACCGGAGTATTTAAAGGAAAAACTCCTGCCCTACGAAAAACCCATCATTATTGAACCCAGCGTTCCAAAGGCCATCGATAGGGCTTTTGCCCTTACTCCCGGGGAGGAAGTGATTATTCTTGTGGGCTCCTTATATATGATCGGAGAGGCCCGCACCTACATCATGCAAAATTCAAAAATACCGAAGCAATGAATTTACTGACAATCGGCTATTGAAAAAAACAAAGAGCACCCCTCCTCCATACTTTGGGCAAAGGGTGCTCTTTATGATTTGACTTGGTTAATACTGCGGTTTTTTCTTTGTAAATTTAAGGACTGCGCTCCCTATAACGATACAGGCTGCAGCAACCAAAGGAAGAATTTGCAAGGCCAAGGTTCCGCTATTATTTTGCACACTGATCCCAATAAATGCCCAGACAAATACTGCTGCAAAAAGCAGATCCCGGTAATATTTAACAAAGCTTAAGGCCAATATTGCGGCTATCCCAATCAACAGTCCTGTCCATATCCCTTCTCCCAGCAGCCAGTCATTCCAGTTCATATAATCGAAGTAGATAAAAACATTAGCAATTGTCGCCACAGAGACCCAAGCTAAATATATGGAAAACGGGGCTTTCACAAAAAAACTTTCCTCTTGGGGAACCCCTTGCCTTTTTTCGTTCAGCTTCCTGTAAATTGCGGCTAAATTAAGTAAAAGCAAAACAATAATTCCCAGAGATACGCCGATATATAAATAGTGCCATGCAATAATCCATGCACTGTTCAATATACAGGATAATACAAACCAGGGGCTGATACTTTCAATATTCCTGCTTCTACGGGAACGGGGCAGTAATTGATAGATGCAAAAAGCGATAAGCCCCAGATAAATCAGTCCCCAGATGGAAAATACATATCCCGCCGGAGTGAAATACACGCCAAAGCGGTCCGATACTTCACCGGAAGTGATTCCGTTGATCGGTAGAGCATTGGCTAAGTAGTTCACGGTTAACACAAGGCCTAAAGCAAATAAGTTGATGATTTTACCAAACTTTTCCTTCACTTTACCACCTCCTTTAGGCTTTCACCTTCCAGTCTTTTTACCGAAGGTTCTCCGACTTTTTCTTCAAGCCAACTCAGTATATCCTGATAAACCGCTTCTTTATTATTTTCATGGAGCATTTCATGTCTTCCCTCAGGGTATAATACAACCTGAAGATCCCTTACTCCCTGTTCTTCAATCCCCTTTTGAACCTCCCGAACCCCTTTCCCTTCTTTTCCTACAGGATCCAGTTCTCCGGAAAACAGGAGCACCGGCAAATCCTTAGGCATCTTTTTTATATTCTTAGGTTGATGAATTTTTTTAATACCCTGGAGTAAATCCACGTAAAATCCTGCGGTCATAATGTTTCCACATAAGGGATCTTCCACATAAGCCCTCACTTCCCATTCATTGCTGCTCAACCAGTCAAAGGAAGTTTCTGCCGGTTCGAAATTTTTATTGTATTTCCCGAAGATCAATTGATCTAACAAAGGACTTTTCCGCCTTTTACCCCTTAGGAGTTTTTCCAGTTTGGCGATCCACAAGCCCAGATTTCCTATGACCCCTAATTTACCTCCGGTTCCGCTTAAAATCAACCCTTGTAGGTGAGACCCGAACTCCTGGGCATAATCCCTTGCTAAAAAGGAGCCCATGCTGTGGCCCAACATTATTACCGGTTTTTCAGGGTATTGTTTTTCGATTTCTTCCCGTAAATAATTCAAGTCCCTTAGGGTTTTTTGCCATCCCTTTTCATCGGATAAATGTCCGTAAACCTGATCTTTATCCAGCGTTTTGCCATGTCCCCGGTGATCGTTACCAAAGACTACATAGCCTTTTTGAACCAAGAATCCGGCAAAATCGTCGTATCGATCAATATGCTCCGCCATACCGTGGGCAATTTGTATGACAGCCTTCGGTTCGGTGTTTTCGGGATTACTCCATCTAATACAGTATATTCTTTTGCCTTGGTATCCCTTAATATAATAACCCTTCCTATCCATATGTATTCCCTCCTCAAGTTCCTGCTGCCTCCTATTACTATACCCGATTCCATTTATCTCAATCGAAGGATATTTGTTCTTAAACAGAAAAATAAAGAGCAACAGGTTTTCCTGCTGCTCTTACAATATTGTTATCTTATATAATACTGTTTTAATTGAGACCGGAAGATTTTAGCTAGAGGATTAAAAAGGATTATGGCTAAAATATAATTGGATGCGCCGTGGAGTATGTCCAGTGGAATACCCCTAGCCCAGTAAGCCATTCCATATGCGATGCCGTAGAAAAAGGATTCGAACACCGCGAAGAAAAATCCAAAGGACAGTCCAAAGACTCCTGAAATCATGGCAAATCCGTATTCGCTTTTGATTTTCCCCTGGATAAATCCCGTGGCCAGAATCAGAATCGGCCAGATAAGATAATACCCCAGCACCCAGGTGGAAAAACCGTATAAAAATATTTCCGTGGTTGAAAAAATAACTGAAATCAACAGTGTTCTCTTTACCCCCAAAGCCACAACGTATACCATAAACAGCAAGCTGACCACTTCCACATTCGGCACGAAGCTGAGGGCCAGTTTCCCTGCGGTTAGGGAGGCACTTAGAATACTTATTAACACTAAATCCTGAACTTTCATTCCATTAAAAGTCTCGACGTTGGAGTTCATATACATCTCCATCCTTTATTTCAATTCCCGATAGTCCGGTTTCTGCATCTTCTCCGTTAACCAGGATGTGAAGATACTCTCCGCTGCTATCCATTTCATAACCTAATATTTCTGTAATTGACATTCCGAAGTCCGTCATTTCATATTCCAATTCTAAAGTTTCCGCTTCATCTTCCACCATTTCCGATACATATTCCTGCTCTGTTTGAAACGTAAATTCCTCGGCAATGTCTTCGGTGTCAATGGTCACAATAAAGGTTACTTCCTTTACATCGGAAGCTTCCCCTTCTTCCTCTTCATCATTCATAGGAGCAAAACTTCGAAGATCAAGTACGTATTCATCGCCATCCATCATCTCGATTCCGGAAACTCCGGTCTCCGCATCCTCTCCATTAACTAAGAGATGAAGGTACTCTGTACTTTCGTCAATTTCATAGCCTAGAATTTCCGTAATGGAAAGGCCAAAGTCTGTCATTTCATATTCCGCTTCTAAAGTTTCCGCTTCCTCTTCAATCAATTCTGATAAAAATTCGAACTCCGTCTGAAAAGTAAATTCCTCGTCCATATCTTCCTTTTCAAGGGTTACCCTGAGACTTACTTGTTTCCCCTCGGTCTCATCTGCTTCTCCATTGTCAGTCCCATCGTAATCGGAAAGACTACGGAGCTCCAACACATATTCATCGCCGTCTTTTAAGGCAATTCCCGATACTCCATACTCTGCATCCTCTCCGTTGACCAAAATATGAAAATACTCCGAAGAACTGTCCACTTCATATCCCAACATGCCGGTAATCATCATGCCCAAACCGCTATGTTCATCATAATTCAACTCCAAAGCCCCTTGTTCTTCCTCTAAAAGTTCTCCTAAAAATTCATGCTCTGTCTGAAAAGTAAATTCCTCATTAATTTCCTCCTTATCAACGATTACCTGCAGACTTACTTCCTTTTCCCCGTCAACCCCTGTTGGTGCTAGATAAGTATTGTATAATGCCCCTAAAATAACTACTGCTGCAATGACCCCTATAATCGATAAAATTTTCTTGTTCATGTCCAAACCTCCTGTTTTTTAAAATTAAAAATCCCCTTTCAACCGAAGTTGAAAGGGGTAGACTGTTGAATCATGGGGAGTTGCCAGACCGCCCATGGATTTCCTGCATTTTCCGCAGATCTCCCTTCCTTCAATTCCTCGTGAAGTGTTGGTAATTTTTTCGGCAGGTCTTCCGGCTTAGCATCTTGGATATTTGCCTTCCCGGTTTCCCAGTGACATTATAAATATCCCTTTCATGCATTACGGCGGCGAGGACCGCGCAGGTATTTCACCTGCTTCCCTTTTCATGTAATTTCTACAACCCAAAAAATCGCTATGAAGTTGTCTTCTCATCTATCTTAATATGAACCGCAATAAAAAGCAATGTTATTTCTTTCCTTTTTTCCAGGAGTCCTTTAAAGGAACAATCCGATTAAAAATCAACTTATCCTCCGTGGTGTGTTTATTATCCACGGTGTAGAATCCTTGACGGATAAACTGGAATTTTTCCTCTTTTTTTGCCCCTTCCAATGCCTTTTCAATCTTGATATCTTCCAGAATTTTCAAAGACTCCGGATTGATTCTTCTCTCCCAACTTAAGGTTTTATCCTTTAGCAGCTCCTCATCATCAATGAGTTTCTCATAAAGTCGGGCCTCCGAATTTACACAATTCTTCGCATCCACCCAGTGTATGGTGGCTTTCGGTTTTCTTCCCGCAAAGCCGGAACCGCTTTTGGTCTCAGGATCATAGGTGCATCGCAGTTCTATAATTTCTCCCTTTTCATCCTTTATGACTTCTGTCAATTTGATAAAATAGGCCCCCCGCAGTCGAACTTCATGTTCCGGAGCAAACCGCTTAAATCCTTTTTCCGGATTTTCCTTAAAGTCATCTTTTTCAATATAAATTTCCCGGGAGAAGGTAATATTTCTCGTACCCATGGCAGGGTCCTTCGGATGATTTTGTACTTCCAATAATTCATTTTCTTCTTCAGGATAGTTTTCAATCACCACTTTTAAAGGATTCAGTACCGCCATCATGGATGGAGCCCGGTCCCGTAAATCTTCCCGCACACTGTGTTCCAGCATGGAAACGTCCACGGTACTCTCATCTTTGGATATGCCGATCTCTCCGAGAAAATGCTTGATGCTCTCGGGGGTATAGCCTCTTCTTCGCATTCCTCTAAGGGTAGGAAGTCTCGGATCGTCCCAGCCGTCCACATAACCTCCCGCTACCAGTTCTCGTAAATAACGCTTACTGGTCACCACGCCCGTCAGGTTCATACGACCGAACTCCCGCTGCTTCGGGGGCTCTTCCAGTTCGAGTTCTTCTAATGTCCAGTTGTACAGGGGACGATGATCTTTAAATTCAATGGAGCATAAAGAGTGGGTTACCCCTTCAATGGCATCCTGCAGCGGATGGGCATAATCATACATGGGATAAATGCACCACTGATCTCCCTGCCGATAGTGATTTTCATGCAAAATCCTGAAAATTATCGGATCCCTGAGATTGATGTTGGGAGACTTCATATCAATTTTTGCCCGTAAAACCTTTTCTCCGGTTTTGAATTCACCGGCTTTCATTCGCTTAAAAAGGTCTAGATTGTCTTCAATGCTTCGGTTCCGATAAGGACTGTTCTTTCCCGTCTCTGTCAGTGTACCCCTATATTGTCGAATTTCTTCCGCTGAGAGATCACATACGTATGCCTTCCCTTTTTCAATAAGTACTACGGCATAATCATACAATTGCTGAAAATAATCGGAACCGTAAAAAATACGATCTCCGGGATCAAATCCTGCCCACTTCATATCTTCAATAATGGCATCCACGTATTCTATATCTTCTTTTAATGGATTGGTATCATCAAATCGCAGATTGAATTTTCCGCCGTACTTTTTCGCTATATTATAACTGATATTAATGGCATAAGCACTTCCAATATGCAGATATCCGTTGGGTTCCGGAGGGAATCGGGTGCAGACTTCACGACTGTACGTCCCTTCTTTCAAATCCTTTTCCACAATTCTCTGAAGAAAACTGGATTGTTCTTTTTCTACTGTATTATCAAATTCTTCTTTTCCCATATATAATCCTCCTAAAATAGATTCCTAATCTTTCCCTATACTAGCATTATACTGAATATAAGCCGAGATTAAAAGTTTTTTTCTGTCCTTTCCCATTTATGATGCCGGTTTTACGTTATGTCTTGGGATGCGATAGTAAAACAGAGTATTGCACGAAATATTATTTTTTGAAAAATAAAGGATTGCCTTTCGGCATGAACCGAACTATTTTACCCGTGACCAATAGGACCGCGGGAAATGCCAACCAGTTTAACAAAGCGAATTTTCCATAGGATACTGCCGACACTCCGGTAATGGTATAGATAATAATGGCATTTACATTCCAAGGCATTAATGGCGCTAAGGCCGTACCGCTGTTGGCAATGATTATCCCTAAATCTTCCTTGGTCATTTCCAGTTTTTCATAAGCCTCTCCCAGATGCTTTCCGGGGATTAAAATTCCCACGGTTTGGTCACAGGTCAGGGCATTCAGCACCATGGATAACAGACCGGTATTAAGCAAAAGTTTGCCCTGACTGCCGCTCTTAATCCGATCAATAATCGGTGCAATCCAACCACAGCCTTCATAGATTTTACTGATCGAAATGCCCCCCATTACCACCAACACTACTTCCATCATTTGCAGGGCTCCCCCAATTTCCAGGGTGCGGACAAAGGCATTATTTATTGGTGATTGAAATCCGAACAGCAGGTAATGTCCTCCCTGAACCGGAGTTACCCCCTGGAGCCCCAACGCTGCAACAAAGCCCATGGATATACCGAACAGCAGCACAAAACTTGAGGGTATTTTTTTAAAACTCAACCATAAAACCCCTACGGGGATAATCAACAGTAAGGGAGCAATGACGAATAATTCCTCCAGAAGGTTTTGATAGTACAAAACATCCTCTGGTTGAATTTCTCCTTGATAGTTCAGTCCGATCAAATAATAAAGAGCCAGGGATATGACTGCAGTTGGGACCATGACTCTTAACATCTTCACAAAGTAAGCGCGAAAGGAAATCCCCAGCACTTTCATCGTAAAGTTGGCCAGGGCGGAAATTGGTGACATGCGGTCCGCAATATAGGCCCCGGATACCAGCACTCCCACTAAAAGACCGGCGGGAATATTAATGCTGATGCCTAAGGTGAATAGAACAATGCCAATGGTGCTGATGGTTCCAAGACCTGTCCCCAGAAAAAAAGCCAGGATCCCGCTGATGATAAAGGCAACGGGCAAAAAATTGACTCCATAAATGATATCAAATCCGAAATAGATTAGGGTGGGAACAATCCCCGAAGCGATCCACATGGAAACATTCAGTCCGATCAGGATAATCAATCCGTAGACTTCCTTCGCATCAAGGATTCCTTCCATTACCCAACTCATGCTTTCCTTGATCGGAATCCCCGAACCTTGGAGAATCACCAGTGCAATCACTATGGTACCGTAAATCCCCCACAGGAGAGAATACTGCAGGACCATCGCCGTAATTACACTGCCGATAAATAAAAAACCGATTACAAAAGCCCATCGACTGCTGATCTTTTCTGTCATCGCTCTTTCCGAGCCCTTCGTTCAATCTGTTCTTCGTAGGCCCCCAGTATTTTAAAAACATGCTGGGAAACCCCGATAAACCTCACCTCATTCTCTTTCAGTTCAATAAATAATTTAGCAGTGTAGGCTTGTTCATGCCACTGGGGTTTAATGATTACTAAGTCATCGTTTTCTTCAATAATGTCAAAATGCAAAAAAGATACTGCATCTTTTAAATCTTGGATGAATTGTTGTTTCCCATCAATTTTGATGGTTCTTCTTCGTACCTTATGACCCATTAAATATATAATTCCGTAAGAAAATACGGCGATGGAAATAAAGGAAAAGTGAAAAGAACCTCCGGTTATAGCCATCATGATCAAATACATCCCCAGGATTAATCCTAGAAATTGGGCTAAACCTTTAAAGAAAAAACCTCGAAATGCTTTTGCATAGTATTCCTCATTCATTATATATTCACATCCTTTCCCTGTAATTTTCGATTCTGTCCTTGGATTTTAAAGGGTTATTTATTTAGGATTGATGTAATATCATTGATTTCAATCTTAATGGTTCCGTCTCCATTATTTATAAATTTCACTTTTCGGTCATCCAGGTACTCCACAGGGACATGGAGTTCAATGCCCTCCTCGGTGATGATTTTTTGCTTTTTCATCACTTTTTCTGAAGTTTTAGGCGCCAACTTTACCCGGGACTCGGTCAGTCCTCTTTTTTCAATAGATTCCCGATAATCTTTCCGGGCTTCCGGATTGTCCCGGAACACTTTTTCACTGATTTCTTCAATTTCCAACTCATCGGATTCCGCTAAATTTTCCACCATGGCCCGTTTTAAGTCCGTGGTCTTTTTAAAATCATTATCGTAATGCTTTTTCAATACTTCCTTATTGGTTTTATTGATAATTGCCATTTTCTCCTTATCGGAAGGTTTCCCTTTACACAGGAGAAATTTTTCGGAAAGGTAGAATATTTTTTCATCATTGATTTTCACTTTCTTTTCTTTCAAGAGGATTTTCATATCTTGAAGATCAACAATAAACCCTTCTTCAATTCGTTGATTAATATTTGCGATGGTCCGTTGATATTGAATAATGGAATTTACATTTCCGGCCTCTTGGTGGTTTACTTCATGGGTAAAGGTTTGTTTATAGTTAAACTTGAGTACCCCTAAGTATTCCCGGTCTTTTTGGTGAAAGGCCACCACCGCCAGGTCGGAGGATGGGACCTCGGGATTTTTTGTCATAAAGTCATACAATTTTTTCCCCAGTTCCTTACTCATGTAAAGAAAAGTGTCGGTGTTCTTTTGATAGTTTTGAAAAATCCTTCCCATGGGGTTTTCCCGATCCTCGAGAAAAATGCACTCCTTGACCTCGGGATCCTCCAATAATCGTTTAAGGTGTTCCCCTAGAAAAAATTCCGTCTCCGTACTTTTGGGGTGTTCCTGTTCCGATAAAACCGGAAGACCCACCTGACTATCTAAAATGTGTAAAATGCATTTGGTTATATAAACGTCTGCCATTAATTACTCTCCCTGCTCTAAGTTGTATTGATAAATATTGACCTTTTCCATGTCTTCCGTCCACCCGTAATCCATAAGCTTCCATCCCGTAGCTTCGTAATAATCCACAAGGTCTGTATACAAATATACTTTATCGTATTTTTTTTCCTTGCAATAATTAACAATGAATTTCTGCAGTTTTTTCCCAATACCCCGACTGCGATAAGCAGGGTCTACATATAGGGATGCCAACCAGGGGAATAAATCCTGTCGGCTCATCAGGTCACAGCGCCAAAGCCCTACAGTTCCCACGGCTTTCCCGTCTTCGATGGCCACATAGGTTTGAGGCAGGTTATCGGGATCCATGCTATGTTGAATAATCATTTCATAGCGCTTAAAATTCTTTTCATTTCCCCACTCTTTCCATAGCCAGCGAACCACTTGGGATTCGTACTCCTTACACTGGGATAACAACTTAATATCCACGATTTCTTCCTCCTTATGCAATAATTTCATGCAAAATTCTTCTTCTTTTTAATGTCATTAATATTTTTAAAAAGGTAAAAGCCTTCCTAGGCCCAAACCTAAGTTGAGACTACGAAGGCAGCTTGCCGAAGATAATTGGAAGCCCTTGAAGGTTTCCGTTTCTTAGTTGTTTATCGGTTTGAATCTATGTAAAGAAAGATTTTTAAATATTATATCATAATTTCATCTTCCTCACATTCCTAGCCTCATAAAACTATAAATTGTTGATTTTTCAAAAGATCCCCCCGGGTATTTTTCTACCTTGCTAGCTTCGTTGCAAAGCCACCTTTGGATGCAGCTCCACCTGTTTCCACTTTCCAAGCTTAAACAGATAATAAGCCAACATAGCAGAAATTACCGTTGAAAGATTAATGGCCAGCCATACCCCGGTGGATTGTAAATTCAGGCCGAAAGCAAAGAAAACCGCAAAACCTACCCGCTATTTTAATAACAATGGTCCCGATGGTCCCTTGAAGCAGGGACTAAAGTACAACAGGCTAGGCGAGGTATAGAGCATTGACATATTGATTATGATTATTCAGTAAAAAGTCCCGTTTATTCGCAAAGGTTCGGTTGGCCATCCCTATGCCCCTTTAACTCTTTATTTTTTTCCATTCCATCAGTTTCTCCTCAAAGGATGCCGTATTTGCAGGACTGGATGAGGGGAGTTTGATAAAATCCTGGGAAAATCCTTCGAAGCCGATATGCTTTTTAAAAAGCTCGTAGGCCTTTCCCCCGTTAAAATATACTTTTTCAATCGATTTGCGTTTTTTTAATAAATCCTTCAAATCGTTCACCGCTTCCTCTTTAATATCGGTATCCAAACTGCCCTTGCGTTTGCAATGTCTGATCACATCCCATAGGGCCAGTTCGTTTTTTTTGATCATTTGAATTTTTTCTTGATATTCTTCCGGAACCTCTTCCTCCAAAATTTCTCCAATAAGCTTCCAAAACTGATTTCGAGGATTTCCATAGTACTCCTGTTTTGCCAGGGATTTTACTCCGGGCATGGAACCAAGGATCAATATTTTGCTGTTTTTTTCCAGTATCGGCGGAAATGCTTCAATTTTTTCACGATTTACCTCCCGGTGACGAAAGCAATCGGTTAAATGGTCATTGATAAGCCCTGTAGCCTGCATATGGGCGTAGAGAATCGTTGGACCTACGAATTTAAAGCCCCGCTTCTTCATGTCCTTAGCCAAGGCCTCGGAGACTTGAGTTTTGGCAGGTACTTCCTCTTCCTTTTCCCAGTGGTTCATGATCGGCGTATGATCCACAAAGCTCCAGATATATCCGCTGAAGGATCCAAATTCCCTTTGTACCTCGATAAATTTTATGGCATTGTTCACGGAAGCCTCCACTTTTTTACGATTCCGAATAATCCCGGGATTCTGCAGCAGGTCCTCTATTTTTTCCTCGGAAAATGCCGCTACTTTTTCCACATCGAAGTTCTCATAAGCCTTTCTATAATTCTCCCTCTTTTTCAGGATCGTTAACCAGTTTAGTCCCGCTTGGGCGGACTCCAATACTAAGAATTCGAAATGGATTCCGTCATCGTAAGCGGGAACCCCCCACTCCTCATCGTGATACTTTTCATATGTTTCATTTCCAACACACCAATTACAACGTTTCACAGACTTCACCTCGCTATTTATTATCCAATAAAAAACCGGACAAATTCTAATTATATCCTAAAGCTGCATCTGATCCACCATTCCGTATGAAATAAAACCCACCCCAAGGGATAGGTTTACATGGACTCCAGTCTCTTAATCCGGTCAGTAATGGGAGGATGGGTTGAGAACAAACTGCTTTTCTGATTTCGCCGCTGTTTCCTCGAAATCTCAGAATCCTTCTTTAAGGGTTTTGCAATGTATAGGTTTTCTGTAGCTTCATTGGCGGAGCGAAACACTTCTGTATCTCCGGAGATTTTCCGTAGGGCTCCGGCCAATGCCTTGGGATTTCTCGTAAGGATGGCTCCGTTGGCATCCGCAAGATACTCCCGTTTTCTGGAAATCGCGAAATTTAAAATCTGAGCAAATAAGGGTGCTAAAATAATAACCACAATCGAGCCTATCATGATAATGGCCTGGGAGTTGTTATTTCCCTTTCCTCGGCTTTGCCCTCTTCCCCCTCTCATGGAAGACCAAAAAAGTCGCCTTCGAAGGAAACCTGCCAGCAGAGAAACGATCCCCACCAACATAATGGCGGTAGTGGAAATCAGGATATCATAGTTTACCACATGACTGATTTCATGGGCAATAACCCCTTCCAGTTCTTCCCGATCCAATTTATTTATAATTCCCCGGGTCAACGCGATGGCTGATTTTTCCGGTTTCCGACCTGTAGCAAAGGCATTTAGAGAATCATCCTCAATAATATATACCTTTGGAGGTTTACTCATACCGGCGGCAAGGCTGACGGACTCCACAAGGTTATAGATATAGTTCGTATCATCTTGCGGTAGTTCTTTCGCATTGTTCATCCGTAAAATCAGTTCGTCACCTTTGGTAAATAAGATGATTAACTGCACTGCAAGAATGGTTCCGGCAATCATCAGACCGAAGGCGCCGCTACCCAGAAGGTAGCCTGCGGCATAGCCTACCATAAAAACAAAGGCGGAAAAAACAAACAGCAACAACCAGGTTTTCCGTTTGTTGGAATCCACCGCATCAAACATATCCAATTTTTGATTAATATCCATATTTTTTTCTCCTTTGATTTCTGCTATTCAAACTCCACCTTCGGAGCTTTTCGTACTTCTTCATTTTCCACCTCAAAGAGTTCCATGGCTTTAAAACCGAACATGGAGGCAATGAGATTTGCGGGAAATTTCTCAATTTCCGTGTTGTAGCGGGTAACACTGTCGGAATAATACTGCCGAACCGAGGCCAGTTTATCCTCCATCCCTTTAAGCTTTTCCTGAAGGTCTAAAAAATTGGTATTGGCTTTAAGATCCGGATAGCTTTCCCGTAGGGCAAACAGGGATTTTAATGTGGACTGCAGATGGTTTTCCGCTTTTGCCGCCTCTTTTACATTTTCTTCGCTTTGAGCCGCCATCAGTTGATTTCTTGCCTGAATGACCCTCTCCAAGGTTTGGGACTCATGTTTTGCATAACCTTTGACCGTATTGACCAAGTTCGGGATCAGGTCATTTCGTTGCTGCAGGCGCACATCAATTTGTGACCAGGCATTTTTTCCGCGATTTCTTAAGGTAACCAAACGATTGTATTTCCCCACAAAAAGCAAAATAAGCACTGCAAAAAATACAATGAAGATGATATATTCCATTTACTCTCCACCCCTTTATTTGAGATATTTGATCTTTTATGCCTTGAGAAACGATTTCTTTCCAAGTCTAGTATGCTCTAATTTTACTCTTTTCGACCCTTTCTGTCAATTAATACTAATACTATTGGAGCACCTTTATCGTTGAAAGAAGTTTTCCTACACAAAAACAAAAGAACCCTCAAAATTAGAATTCAATCTGCCTTTTGAGGGTCCAATCACCTATGGCTTAGTTTTTATTTAATTGTCTGTTCCGGATGCTCCCTGACTTAAAAGTTTGTCTTCCAAACCATCGGTAAATTCAATTTCTCCGTCATTCATAATCCAAAAGCCCTCTACGCCGTCCAGGGATTCTACCAGTGCAAGTCCTTCATCAAAGGGCAACAAAAAGATCGCCGTGGAGATGAAGTCCGCAAGACCGGAATCCTCGGTTATAATCGACGCAGATCTGAAATAATTACCAGGCATTAACGTGTCGGGGTCAATTAAGTGATGCATCACTTCGCCGTCCACAATATAGTATCGTTGATAGTCTCCGCTGGCTACTACTGAGCCATCATTGAGAAAAACCGTATCCACGGATTCTCTTTCAAATATGAAGGCATCGGGATCTTGAATGCCCACACCCCATCGATCCCGAACGCCGTCCAGAGGTTTTCCAAAGGTGCGCACATTGCCTCCGGCACTGACGATTCCCGAGGTGAAACCCAGTTCCTGAACTTCCTGTACCACAACTTCAGCAGCATAGCCTTTAGCGATTGCTCCTACGTCTAACAGCATATTAGGATCTTCTAGAAACACGGTGCCCGCTTCGTGGTCCACCACAACTTTGTTAATGTCGGTATGCTCAGCTGCAGCCTCTAGTTCTTCCCTTGGAGGGATTTGGGCGTTTTCCGGGTCCAATTCCGCCTCTTCCCGGTATTTATCCCAAACCCTGGTAACCGGACCAATGGCGATATTCATTTTACCCTGGGTAGGCTCATACCAGTCCTTGGAAAACTGAATAATATCCAGGATTTCCGGCGCTACCTCCACAGGTTCTATTCCTGCATTGTCATTGATGGTTTTAATATTATTAATCCCTTCATAATCCCTAAAGCGATCGTAAAATTTATGAAGTTCTTGCATTCGTGTTTCAATATACTCAGTGTATTCATCAAATTCTTCTTCTGTTTCCGTAAATCCGACCACGTCGGTAACCGTATCAAATGTATCAAAATATCTATAACTAAAGCGTTCATACTCTGTTTCTTCTTCACAACCGAGAGCCCCAAGTGACAAGCTCAGCAGCATCGCACTGATCAAAATTAATTTAACTGTTTTTTTCATGGGATCACCCTACTAATTTATTATAGTCGATAAATAAGCATAAGCGCCCTTAATGATTAAGGGCGCCTATTGTTTTAAAAGGAGTTTGTATAAACTTAATCAAAATTACAAACCGATGATTTTACTCGCTAGTTAAAACTATCGTGCGTTATCGTATGCATTTTCTACAACAGATAGGTATCCTGTTACGGTAATGGTTACAGAAGACTCTAAATCTGCTACATCCGGTGCATCATTGTCATTTAATTCTACAGTCATGGCTTCTTCGATGGTTTGTCCTACTAACCATGCTTCAAAAGCTTCGATTTGCTCATACCATTCTTTTTCAATTTCGGAAACTCGTGCCATTCCGTAATCGTCGCCACGCTCTTTTTTCGTTTGAAGTTCCGCGCCACGGTCTGATTCAACTTGACCATCTTCATCAAAGGCTACCCGTACTTGAGCAACGTCAATTAATGTGTTTACAATGGTTCCGTCAGCATCAAAAGCCGTTGCAGTTACATAAGTGTCTACTTGTGCTTGTGCATTGTCTTCATCCGATGC
>SKRE01000162.1 GCA_007118655.1 Clostridiales bacterium
TGTACAGCATACCGACGTCATAACGTTGAATTGTCAGTTTATTGAACAAATTGCTCGATCAATGATGACACCATTGCTAAAACTAATCTAATTGGTGTTTTTCTAATTTGTAATATAAAGTGCTTCGAGGGATTTCCAAATACTTCGCTGTTTTACTTTTGTTATAATTATTGGTTTCTAAGGCTCTTTCAATTAGAGACTTCTCATAGAGATCCATTTGACATTCTAAGTTCTGATGATTTGATGTATCATCCAGTAATTCCACTTCACTTTGTTCCCGTAAATAATCCGGCAAAGCTTCCGGTTTTATAATGCCATCCTTCGACAGCACAACTAAGTACTCCACCGTGTTTCGAAGCTCCCGTATATTTCCCTTCCAAAGGGCTCTTTTGAGATAAGGATAAATCTCATGATGGATTTTTTTAATTTCAATATTATTTTTATTGCTGTATTCTTCTAAAAAATGGTGGAATAAAATAACGATATCATCTTTTCTTTCCCGCAAGGATGGTAAGTCGATCTCCACCACATTGAGGCGGTAATATAAATCATGTCGAAATTCATTTTTCTCAACCAAATCTTTCATGTTTCGATTGGTAGCTGCAATAATACGTACATCTACAGGGATCATAATTTCAGAACCCAAGGGATTAATCTTTTGCTCGTCCAATACTCGAAGAAGTTTCGCCTGAAGATCTAAGGGAAGTTCTCCCACTTCATCAAGGAATAAAGTTCCTTTATCCGTGAGTTTAAAGTACCCCGCCTTACCTCTTTTAGTAGCTCCGGTAAAAGCGCCGTCTTCATAACCGAAAAATTCGCTTTCAAATAGACCATGGGGAATTGCACTACAGTTCACACTGATAAAAGCCCCTTCCCTACCACTTTCCTGATGGATCCCTTTTGCAAAAAGTTCTTTTCCTGTACCGCTTTCTCCGGTAATCAACACATTTGTATTTGTTTTACTTACATACTTGGCCAGTTCGATTTTTTCCTGCAGAACCGGATCGTGACCTTTTATTTCATCAAAATAAGATGTTGAATAACTGTTAATTTCTGCTACCTTTTGTTGTAAGGAAGAAATTTGTGAATTTGCATTTTTCAATTTAGTGGTTAATTTTTTTTGCTGAGTCAAATCCTTTTCTGTGGAAACCACTCCGATGAACTTATTTTTTATGAAGATCGGCAGAGAACTTATTGAAACATAATAGTCCTCTTTCGGAGAATAATAAACATTTTTTATGGCTTCCCGGGTTTCGAGAATTTTCAGTCCTAAAGCATTAGGAAAAAAATCCGCCAATTTTTTATTGATAATTTTATTTCGAGAAATTTGGTACAATTCCTCTGCCTGTTTATTCCACAGCCTAACAAATCCGTTCTGATCAATCACCGAAACCGCTTCATGCATATGGTTGATGATATCTTTATACTTATGATTCATATCATATAGGTGGGGGAAAAATCGATTTAATAAATCCTTCTTTCGAACCACACCGATAAGCTTTCCATTGTTTTCAATGGGAAAAGTATCAACTTCTAATTCTTCAAAAGCATTTAAGGTCTGTTTAACTGTTGCAGATTGCAACAATGCTTCTACAGGCCTCTGAAGTTTATCTTCAATTTTCTGATCAAAGTTGAATAAATTATCATCACTAGTGGAAAGATCACTCAAAGTGATTATTCTGTACTTCTTTCGCTTATTAGTTTCCGTAAAAAGAGACACCAAACCCTCTTGAAAGTTTTCTTGAAGCATTTGATACAACACATTAATTACAGCCTCATCTTTTTGAAGCAGTAAAACCCTCGAATCTACCAATTGCTCGATGGAATCATTAAAAAGATAATCGGCGAACATAAAAAACACCTCCCATTTAAAGTATATACTAAAAATTCTGTCATTCACATTTAGAAAAAAGCACCACCAAGCGGCAGTGCTTTATAGCGAAGGTAGTGAGGTTATCTTTAAGGATAAACTCGATTTAAGGTTCTGGCAAAAGGAATGGATTGTCGGATATGGTCAATGCCGCAAACCCAACTTACCGTTCGTTCAAGTCCGAGGCCAAATCCGGAATGAGGAACGGATCCATATTTACGTAGATCGATATACCATTGATATACTTCCCTAGGAAGTTCTTCCTGGTCCATTTTTTCCAATAACAGGTCTTTATCATGTATTCGTTCAGAACCTCCGATAATCTCACCGTAGCCTTCCGGTGCGATAAGATCGGAGCCAAGAATAACCTTAGGATCATTAGGATCCGGTTGCATATAGAAAGCTTTCATTTCCGCAGGGAAATGGGTGATGAATACAGGTTTATCATATTGTTCAGCAATATAAGTTTCATGCGGGGCACCAAAGTCATCTCCCCATTTGATCTCATAGCCGGCCTCCTGAAGCATTTTTATAGCATCGGTATAAGTAATCCTTGGAAAAGGAGCTTTTACTCGCTGTAAGGAACCGGTATCCCGTTCTAAAACCTCCAACTCCCGTTTCATCGTTTTAATAACCTTTTGCACCACATACTCTACAAAGTTTTCCTGAACCTTCATATTTTCTTCAAAGTCTACAAAGGCCATCTCCGGTTCCACCATCCAAAACTCGTTCATATGTTTCCGGGTTTTAGATTTCTCCGCTCGAAAAGTCGGACCGAATGTATAAACTTTGTTAAAAGCCATAGCTGTTGCTTCTGCATACAGTTGCCCCGTTTGTGATAGATAAACCTTTTCTCCGAAATAGTCGATTTCAAATAAATCCGTGGTTCCTTCACAGGAAGCCGGAGTAATAATCGGAGGCTCCGTTAAGATAAACCCTTCTTTTCTAAAAAACTCCCGAATCGTAAAATTAATTTCATCTCGAATTCGGAGAATGGCATTTTGTTTCGGCGTTCGCATCCATAAATGACGATTTTCCATTAAAAAATCCGTCCCATGTTCTTTAAGAGAAATGGGATAATCCTCATCTGCAAGATGAATGAGCCTTACATCGTCCACAAAGATTTCAAAACCAAGGGTGGAACGATCGTCCTTTTGCAGGGTCCCTAAAACTTCAATGGAAGATTCCTGGGTCATGGTTTTACATAATTCGAAGACTTCTTCAGACACATGCTTTTTCATCATTACCCCTTGAATGAAACCGGAACCGTCACGGATTTGTAAAAATTGAATTTTACCACTGGATCGTTTGTTGTAAAGCCAACCTTTGATCCGCACCTGTTCACCATCAAATTCTTGTACTTTAGCAATTGTCATATCTTTATACATAATTTGTACCTCCAAATTTATAACATTAAATTAAACCTTTAGATGCACTTTTGCACCCAGTAAATCTTGATGTTTTTTCAAAATTGGTCCCAAATAATCCTTCAGTAGATCCTCAACTTGGTCAGAAGATCGTCCAATATATTTATGAGGATCAACGATTTGAAGTAATTCTTCCTTGCTAAGATCAAAATAGGAGTCTTTTGCAATCAACTCGAGCAAATTATTTTCCAGCCCCAGTTTTTTAATATTATGACCTGCCGTTATGGAATGTTTTCGAATTCTTTCATGAAGTTCCTGTCGATCTTTTCCTTTTTTCACAGCCTCCATCATAATATTTTCTGTGGCCATAAAAGGAAGTTCTTTCTTTACGTTTTCTTCAATTACTTTTTCATTAACCACCAAACCTGAAGCAATATTTATTCCGATATCCAATATTGCATCGGTGGCCATAAATGTTTCCGGAATGGTAATCCGTCGATTCGCCGAGTCATCCAGAGTTCGTTCAAACCACTGGGTAGCATTGACAAATGATAGGTTTTGCAACGCACTTATTACAAACTTGGATAAGGAAGAAATTCGCTCACTGCGCATAGGGTTTCGTTTGTAAGCCATAGCGGAGGAGCCGATTTGATTTTTTTCAAAAGGCTCTTCGATTTCTTTCAGATGTTGAAGGAGTCGGATATCATTAGTCATTTTATGCATGCTCTGAGCAATAGAACTTAATACATACATGAGATCAAAATCCTGTTTTCTAGAGTAGGTTTGTCCGGTTACCGGAAAATTTTCTGCAAACCTTAACTTCTTCGATAATTTTTCATCCAGAGCTTTTACTTTTTCCCCATCATTGTCGAATAATGCTAAAAAGCTGGCCTGGGTTCCTGTAGTGCCCTTTACTCCTCGGAATTTCATTTGTTCAAGTATAAAGATCAGTTTTTCGTAGTCCATATATAGTTCGTAAAGCCATAAACTAGCCCGTTTTCCTACAGTGGTAATTTGTGCTGGTTGATAATGAGTATAGCCTAATGTCGGTACATCTTTATATTCCTTTGCAAAAGCACCAAGCTTATCCATTAAATTAACCAGTTTTTTTAGAATCAGATGCAGGGCTTCACGGTAGACTATGATATCGGTATTGTCCCCTACAAAGGCACTGGTAGCCCCTAAATGGATAATGGGTTTTGCAGCAGGGCATTGTACTCCGTAAGCATATACATGACTCATTACATCATGTCTCGTTTCCTTTTCCCGTTCTTTTGCAACATCATAGTTAATATTTGTTTGATAAGCTTTTAATTCATTAATTTGTTCATCGGTAATATTCAGGCCAAGCTCTTTTTCCGTTTCCGCCAAAGCTACCCATAATTTCCGCCAATTTTTAAATTTATTATCCGGTGAGAAGGTATAAAGCATCTCTTCACTGGTATATCTTTCAATAAGAGGGTTTTGATAAATATTATACTCCAAATCGACACATCCTTCATCTTTGATTACTTATTTAATTCTATTTAGTTTTTCTTGATCTTTACATTATAGATTTCATGGTGTTACATTCCCTATTTTAACTCCTTTGATAAGAAGTCATCGATCCGATTGAGACCGGTCTCAATATTTTCTAAGGAATTGGCATAGGATAACCGCAAATAATCATCGGCTCCAAAAGCGATTCCCGGCACAAGGGCTACTTGAGCTTTTTCTAATATGACTTCTGCAATTTCAATAGAGTCCTTTACTTCTTTCCCAGCAATTGTGCGACCTTTTAGCTCTTTAATATTCATCATTACATAAAAAGCTCCCTGAGGTTCAATACAGGATACTCCTTTAATTTCATTGATTCGTTTGACCATAAACTTTCTTCGTTTATTGAACTCCACTTTCATTTCCTCAATAGAGCTTTGATCTCCTTCCAATGCCTCTACGCTGGCATATTGGGCCATGGTATTGGGATTGGATGTAGCATGACTTTGAATGTTGCCCATAACTTTAGCGATCTCTTTGTTTGAAGCTGTATAGCCAATTCTCCATCCCGTCATAGCATAGCCTTTTGACAGACCGTTTACTACAATGGTTAAGTCTTTGATTTTTTCATTGAAGCTGGCAACACTTACGTGGGCCTCTTTTCCGTAAATTAATTTTTCATAAATCTCATCAGAGATAATAATGATATTATGTTCAGCCATTAGTTCTGCGATGGCTCGTAATTCCTCTTTCGTATATACCGTTCCAGTAGGATTTCCTGGACTGTTAAGTAAAATTGCTTTGGTTTTCGGTGTAATTTTTTTCCTAATGCTTTCGGGAGTCATTTTAAATTCATTTTCTTCTGTTCCTTCAATAAACACCGGTTCTGCATCCGCCATCTTCACAAGATCCGGATAGCTTACCCAGTAAGGAATTCCCACTAAAACCTCGTCTCCGGGGTTGCAAATCGCTTGTAGGGCATTATAGATCGAGTGCTTAGCACCGTTGGATACAATAATTTGACTGGGGCTGTATTCTAATCCGTTATCTTTTTTAAGCTTATTGCAAATTGCTTTTTTAAGTTCCGGTGTTCCGGAAGCAGCGGTATACCCGGTCAATCCTTTATTCATAGCCTCAATAGCTTTGTCAATAATATGCTTTGGAGTATTAAAATCAGGTTCCCCCACACCAAATCCAATTACATTAATACCTTGTGCTTTCAGTTCTGACGCCTTTGCTGCAATAGATAAGGTCATTGAAGGTGATAAATTTAGATGTTTCTTGGATAATTCTATGCTCATTAAAACCCCTCCTATAAGTTGTTTTGTTCTGTATTTATCTCACAATATTCATTTTAACAAATTTCCATTTTATTATCTATATAAATCGTTAAAAACTAGTGAAGAACGGTGCGTTTAAGAAAGGATCTATCACCACTGAGTAGGATCCTATATCATTGTCCTTGATTGTAGAAAAATCGTGAAAATCCGATCCTCCTGTTATAATGAGCTGTCGATCTTTTGCCAGTTCATATAGTTTATCTGTGGCAAATTGGCTATGTTTTGGATGATAAACTTCAATTCCCTCTATCCCTTTTTCCAACACAGAAAAAATATCCTTGTCACTAAGAAGCCCAGGATGGGCCAATACAGAAAATCCTCCAAGATTTTTAATCAACTCAATCGTTTCCTTCGTTTCAAGTTTGTAGCGCTCCACATAGGCCAGACGTCCTTTGGCTAAGTAGCGATCAAATGCTTCGGAAATATCCCGAACAAATCCTCTTCTTATAAGGGCCTTGGCGACATGAGGCCGTCCGATGGATTCTGGAGGTTCTTCGCCCTGGACCTCTTCAAAATCCAGTACAATATTAAATCGTTTCAACTTTCCGAGGATTTTATGCACCCGATTACTGCGAAAATTTTGGATGTTTTTCAAGAGGTTTTGCAGATTTGCATTGTATACATCTAAATTATAACCCAAGATATGGATTTCTTTGTTGTTTTGCATCGTGCTGAATTCAATGCCTTTAATCACAGTAAAGTCATCGGGAATTTTCAAATGATCAACGGAGAGTGCTCCCGTAACTGTATCGTGATCGGTAATGGCAATCCCGGAAAGACCATTCTCAATGGCTCTTTGAATCGCGTCTTTCGGAGATAGTACTCCATCGGAAGCATTGGTATGAACATGCATGTCGATTAATTTCATGATTTATTCCCCTCTGTGACATCTTTATCCTGGATACTGGATAAATAGCTTCGTATCCTAGCTTCATATCCATTTTCCGTAGGATGATAATATGATTTGTTTTTTAGACTCTCGGGTAAATACTGTTGCGTTACATAATTGTTTTCAAAATCATGAGGATACTTATACTCTACACCATGGCCTAGCGAGCCCGCTGATTCGTAATGACTGTCCCGAAGGTGCTTTGGTACTTCAGTATGAATTGTTTTAATATCTTCAAAGGCCTGATTAATAGCAGTATAAGACGCGTTGCTTTTTGGTGCTGTTGCAAGGTACGTTACACATTGGGCAAGAATCAGTTTTGCCTCAGGCATACCGGTAATGGTAACACCTTTATAAGTGTCTACCGCCATACTCAAAGCTCCGGGATCTGCGTTTCCGATATCTTCAGAAGCCAAAATAATCAGTCTTCTGCCAATGAATTCTATAGCCTCTCCTGCTGTCAACATTTTCGCTAAGTAGTGCAGTGCTGCATCAGCATCGCTTCCACGGATACTTTTGATGAAAGCGGAGATTACATCATAGTGCTGATCTCCTCCTTTATCGTATTGAATAACATTTTGCTGGGTTGACTCTTCCACAATGGGTAAAGTCATTTCAATGATGCCTTCGCTATTGGATTTAGTACTGAGTACTGCGATCTCCAGTGCATTTAGTGCTCTTCTTCCATCCCCCATAGAGGAGGTGATTAAGTGGTCCATTGCCTCGCTCGTAATTTCTACATTATACCTTCCGAGCCCGTCTTTTTTATCCTTTAGGGTTCTTTCCAATAGGAGTCTAATATCTTCATGGGTAAGTGACTCTAGCTTTAAAACCGAACTACGGGATAGGAGAGCTTTATTCACTTCAAAATAAGGATTTTCCGTTGTTGCCCCAATTAAGGTTAAAACCCCCTCTTCCACATAAGGCAGCAGTGCGTCCTGCTGATTTTTTGAAAAGCGATGAATTTCATCTATGAAAAGTAAATTCGGTTTATTTTCATAGGTCATGGCTTTTTTAGCGACCACTACCACTTCACGAATATCCTTAACTCCGGAAGTGACCGCATTCAGTTGATAGAAATTCATCTCCACTTCATTGGCGATGACTTTTGCTAATGTGGTTTTCCCCGTACCGGAAGGCCCATAAAAAATCATCGAAGGGATTCTTTTTGCTGCAATGCAGCGGTAGATAAATTTTCCGGGTTTTAATAAGTGATCCTGACCTACTATTTCCTCCATAGTTTTAGGACGGATCCTGTCTGCTAAGGGCGCTAATGATTTTAAGTTTTTTTCTTGAGCCATATCGAATAAATCCATAATATCATTCCTTTAAATCAATTTTTAAAGACTATTGTAACAATCATCGTGAGCATAAATTACTTTGAATCCATTCATAAAACCGGACCAGAACTCTTCTAGATTGATTCCATGATTTTTAATGCATAATGAATATCCTCAAGGGTGACATCTTTATGGGTTACCAGACGAATATAATCCTTTCCCCTTGCATTTGCGAGAATTCCTTTAGCTTTCATTTCCATAACTAACTTTTCCGAAGAAATATTTCGATCCTTTATGGACACATTGATGATATTGGTGTGCATCTTATCGAGATTCACGGAAAATCCGGAGATTTTATTCAGTCCTTTGGAAAGGATCTGAGCATTTTGATGATCTACACTTAACTGGACAGTCATTTGCTCAATTGATAAAATTCCACATGAGGCTAAGATTCCCGCTTGTCGCATCCCTCCACCAAGCATTTTTCTTAGTTTCCGAGCTCGCTCTATAAAACCTTCCTCACCGACCAGCATACTTCCCACTGGAGCACTGAGTCCCTTAGATAAACAAAACATAATCGAATCAAAATGTGCTGCAATTTCTTTTATATCACAGTCTAAAGCAACTGCTGCGTTAAATACTCTGGCCCCATCCAAATGCATGGGAAGCTTATACTGGTCTGCAATGGCCCGAAGCTCCTGAAGGTTTTCCATGGGTTGTACCATGCCGCCGGCCATATTATGGGTGTTTTCTACACAGATTAAACCGGTGGTAGGAAAATGGATATTCTCTTCCCGAATACTCTCTTCCACTTCTTTAGGATCCATTACTCCATCAATACCTTTAATGGCCAAGGGCTGTACTCCCGCGATCCTGGAAGCACCTGCGGCTTCGTAAAGAAATATATGACTGTTTCTTTCTAATATAATTTCATCTCCCGGTCGGGTATGAGCCATTACTGCAATAAGGTTCCCCATGGTACCTGTCGGTACAAATAATGCTTTTTCTTTATTAAGATTTTGGGCGGCTAAGGCTTCTAATTTATTAACCGACGGATCATCACCATAAACATCATCCCCTAGAGGGGCAACTTGCATTTCCTGGTACATATCTTTAGTAGGCGTTGTTACCGTATCGCTTCTTAAATCCATAACTTTCATTATTATCATCCTTTCATAGAGTATTATAAAAATACATAATTATAATATTCCTTACCCTTCATTATAAGTTATCCCCCAGAATTAATCAAAGTTTATCCTGTGATGGTTGAGACGTAAATAAGAAAAATGCTCCTCATTGTAGAAGATAGATTTATTTTACTATCATCTACTAAAAGGAGCATAATATTTTTATGGTACTTTTTACGATTTAATATATTATTTTTTTAGTAACATACTCACTGGTCATTAAGGAAAGAAGCGCACCATAGCGAAGGTTAAAGCGGATCTCATCTCCGATTTTATAATCTCCATAAGCATCGGTTAGATCCAGAATTAAGTGATCACTACTCGCTCCAAGGATTTTCATTCCGGCCTCCACAGGAAAAACATCGTAGCTTCCAATATCTTGACGGCCCACTGCTAATATGGCTCTTTTACGAATTCCTTCATCCTCAAAAGACGGAGTGTTGCCAAAGGCGTCCATGCCAATATCTCCAATGGGCATAGAGGGCTTTTCTTTAAGTTCAATGATTTCCGCCACTAGTTGGAAAATATCCTGATGGGTATTTTCGATTTTTTCTCCATAGGCACTTTCCGTTCCTAGAACGATGGCCTCTCCTAATCTAAGATGATTGATTCTCTCCGGCATGCATTTCCTGTCCAACAGGTAGATACTGCTCGAGTTTCCACCGCTATAAAGTTCCAAGTTTCTGCCGATTTCTTTTTCAATGGCACCGCCTAAAGCTTCCAGCTTGGATAAGTTCTTTGCACTGGGTATTACCCCGCCGTAACAGGTTAAATTAACACCAATTCCATGAAGGATGATATTGGAGAGGCCCTCAACTTCATTGGCTGCTTCAATAACTTCCTCTTCCTCAAAGATTCCTTCCCGAAGATCTCCCAGATCCACCATAAGGACAATTTTATGATTAACCCCCAGATCCCGTGCCGCTATATTTAAATTTCGGATGGTTTCCATTTCGGAGTTTAAACTGATGTCGGCATATGCAACAACTTCCTGAACTTCCGTGAGCATGGGAATTCGAAGAAGAACTTTAGGAATTGGAAGTTTTTTTAGTTTTTTCAAATTCGAAACACGAGAATCTGCTAAATATTTCACCCCGCCATCTACATAACCCTGTGCGATTTCAGGAATTCCACAAAAGCTCTTGGTAACTGCAGCTAGATCAATTCCATGTTCTTTTGCTTGCTTCTGTAAAACTTTAGTGTTATGCACCAGTTTTGAGTAATTTATCTCAATTCTTGGATTCATTACAAACCTCCTTTAGTCCTAAACTTTCTTTTAGTAAAGCTAGAGCTGCCTTTGGATGGGTTTTTGACAGTACTCCTAGGGAAGCCATAATATAATAATTATCAATAAGTATCTTAACCTCTTGGGTTGGTCCCAATAAATTCGAATCCTGTTTCTCAATGGCTTTTTTTATCAAGTTTACGCGATTGGGTAACCGGGCCAATGCGCCGCCGGTTCCGACAATATATTGAATATTGGAAAGATCCTTTCCTTCTGCCACGGTGGTTTTACCACTGGCTCCATATAGATTGCGAAGTTTTCCTGCATGGCGATTAAGCGAAACCTTAACTGCTTCCAGGGCCAGTCTTTCAACAAAAGTTTTTTCATTCTCTGACTCTGGAATTGGTTTATACTTCTCCATAATCATAGAAATGTTAAAGGATAATTCTTTCCTTAAGGTTTCTGATCCGATAAGATTGACAATATTGCTCATATTCACATAAACCCCAAGATCCCCTTCCACGGTTCTTTTTGCCAAGGGTTCTGGACTAATCAATATCCGATTGATTTCTTCACTCCCTTCCGTAACGGAGTGAAGATCCGTTGTTGCGCCTCCCACATCAAAAGTGATCAAATCTCCTAGTTCTTCGTATAATAGCTTAGAGGCCTGCATCACTGCACCAGGAGTAGGAATAATCGGACCATTAATCATTTCTTTAATCCTCTCCATTCCCGGAGCATGGATAATATGCTCTTCAAAAACATCCTGAATAACAGCTCTGGTTGGCTCGACATTGAGTTCATCGATTTTCGGATATACATTTTCTACACAGAATACATTGGAGTAATTCTTTTCATTGAAAATCTCTAGAATTTCTTCCTGATTTTCCACATTCCCTGCATAGATAATGGGAATGTTAAGATTAAGGTCCGCAATTTTTTCAGCATTTTCAATTGCCGTGGCTCTTTCTCCATAATCAACACCACCGGCGATCAAAATAATATTGGGCATAATTTCTTTGACCTTTTTTAAATCTCCTCGCATGAGTTTTCCTGCGGTGATTATATGAATATTTGCACCAGCCCCTAAGGCAGCCTCTTTTGCAGCCCGAACCGTCATGTCATATACCAGTCCATGTACGGTCATTTTCAGGCCCCCAGCTGCACTGGATGTGGCTAACATTTCGTCGTATTCAATCTCATCGACGTTTAATGATTCTTTTAGCGCCTTGATCGCTCCTTCTAATCCAATATTTACATCGCCCTCATTTACGGTGGTGGGGTGTTGCCCCTGTCCTAAAAATACCGGACAGGGACTGTTTACTCCTTGAAAAGCATTGACTACCGTTGTAGTACTTCCTATTTCAGCAACTAATACATTAATTTTCATTTTCTCTTTCCAATCGTTCAGTACGGTGCTTCACGAGGAATGTAGCAACTTGCATACCCGTTGTTCCTCGACCGAATCCTGCGTCCACCCCTTGCTTCACAGCAATCTCAGGAGTAACCTGGGTTCCACCGGCAATGATCGTTATCTTGTCTCGAATTCCTTTTTCTATAGCTAAGTCGTTAATTTTCTTCATATTTTTATAGTGGGTTTCATCATGACTGATAATGGTTGAGGCCAGGATCGCATCGGCATTCATCTCAATGGCGGCATCCACTAATTTTTCTATAGGCACTGAAGTTCCTAAATAGTTTACATCGATTCCGTATTTTTCGATACCGCCATGCTTAATATCGATAATTTCCCGTAGGCCGACAGAATGTTCGTCCTCTCCCACAGTCCCTGCAACAATTTTCATCGGTTGGTTATCAATGATTTCCCGAAGTTCATCATAGGACATCACTTCCGGTTCCGGTGGTATTTCCAATGTAGCCGTATCAATGTCAAAGTCCACTTTTCCTTTTAGCTCCACTCGGGTACCTTCCGCCGGTTGCATAACTTCTCGATGAATGACCTCCACGTCTCGAAGGCCCATTTTCTTTCCGATTTCTATGGCAGCATATTCTGCAACACGTTTTTCAGTCGGCAAGAATAAGTTTACCATAACCGTTCCATCCCCGGACCACTCTACTTCCGGTCTAACATTGGTAGTCTCTCTGTAACTTTTATTATCTTCCATCCGGTTGTTTACATTATCATTTGGATCCAGTTCGTCAATATAAATGATTTTTTCCGGTTTTTCAAAGGTGCATCCACCGATCAATTTAGATGGCGAATCCTTTGCATCGGGGTCATATTGTTCCACATTATTATCGCCAAAGTGAGCGGTAACCGGTGCAAAATAATCATCATCTCTTTCATAAACCGTTCCGTGACCTATGCCTTTTTCAATATCCCGAGCAATTCCATCACCGTTTCGTTCCGGGTATTCTCCGGAATCAACGAAAAATCCGTTATGAACCGCTTCGAAATATCCTCCTGTTTCCAATACTTCTTCCATAAAAAGCACGGCTCGTTCTTTTAATTCTCGAGATTTTTCCACAAGATAACCATCTTCTTTTAAATCGATCATTTCCATTAAACCGTCCATGCCAACAAGAGCTTGTTTGGCAGTATCCACCGCTTCAATGTTGTATTTATGCCATGGCACATTACGCCCTTCATCAGGTGTAATGGTTGATTGAATTTCTGCCCTGGTTAACTTGGAGATCAGTAAGTTCAACACATGGGTTACTGTTGCTTCCCGAGTGGAGGACTCGATGTATTTCGTATTCATCTGAGCTCGCATTTTGTATTCGGAGAAAAATTCTCTAAGGGCAAGAGCATAGGGTAAATCCAGTTTCATAGATGGTGCCGGCGGAGCCGTTGGAGGCACAGTAGACAGTGCAATATCTTTTTTGTCCATACCCACTTTTACGGAGAACATGGAGTTGATCGCATGCTGTACCATTAGCTCCGGCATCACTTTCCAGGCTTCTCTTGCAGTGGCATTAGCGTTATGGGCACCGTCAATTTGCACAATACCTCCGTGAATCATGGATTTTTTAGCTTCCGCTGCATCCACAATAGATCGGATCATATTTATATTCCGATAAAGTATATTATATTGGGGATCCTGGTGAGCACCATTTACTCCTTCTTCCGTAAACATAACTGCAATCTCCGGTCCGGCTACACCGCTGATATAAGAGTGATAATTCAGGGGTCTACCGACTTCTTCTTCAATTATATCTAGTGCTTTACGTTGAGCCCGGACTTGCTTACGGGTAATTGGAATACCGCCGATTCCTTGAGGAGTTCCTTCAATCAAACCGTCAAAATGACTTTGCCCTGCGGTTCTAATTACCATGATATGGTCCGCTCCATGCCAAGCGGCCATACGCATTCGTCGTATATCGTCTTCAAATCGACCGGAAGCTACTTCCGTAGTGATAACATTATCCGGCTGCGGGTCGATGTCTCCAAAATACTTTGCTGATGGTAATGGAACACTATTTTTCAAGGGAGCTGAGCAGTCATTGAAGATGAAGGGTCCGATCTGCTGATTTTCAATTCGTTTTCTCCATTCCCAGCCTTTTCTTTTAGGGCGATAATCTGCTAAATCTTTTAATATATTTTCAACATTTAATTTTTCATTCGGCTTCAATTCCATTATTTTTGACCTCCTTGAAACATTTTTACTGCATCATCCCACAGTTGGCCATCCATTAGTCTTAAACCAGCATCCCGAATATCAAGATTTTTCTCTTTAGCCAGTTTATATACTACATGACCCGCTCCTTTACCCATTAGCCCGCGGTCCATTACCCCTTCAACAATAGCCTTGGCTTCGATGCTGGAAAATCCCATACGAAGCAGTACTGAGCGCTCAATGGAAGGAGTGGTGTTTTTCTTCGCTAAATCGATCATAGGGTCTACAATTTGTTCCGCCAGTTCCCAAAATTTTGTTTTCAATTCTTCATCGCTTAGATTCTTTAAGTGTTCTCTTCGTTCTTGAAAATTATCTTCTCTTTTCAATTACTGCACCTCCAATTATTTATTAATACTTGGTATTAAGATCCCGAAGAATCTCTTCTAATTTTAGTTTGTCCAGTTTTGTTTCTTCCAGCAAAAAGTTCATTTCATCCTTTGTGACTTTTTCTATTGCATTTTTCTTTACTGTGTTTTTTACATAGGAAGTTCTCATCTTATCTAAGTCCACGGGCCGTACTTTAATCAATTCAGGATGGGATGGCAGGATGATATTCTTGCCAGGAATTTCTTCCTTGGGATTACCGCGGTAAATTTCAATCCCATTTTCCCGGGCAAAAGACAATTGAGGCTGAAGGTGTTTTCCGGCACCTGTATACTCAGTTTCCTGAACTACAATAGTCTGGTCCTCATCCATTTCCTGGGCAAGACTAAATGCTACCGCTAAGGACGTATTCCCTGCGGGTCCTCTTTCCAACCCTTCGATTTGAGCCAAGGCTTCAGTCATGAAAAACACCTCTCCCTGACTAACAAGATAGTATTCATCCATATATCGAAGAGGTCTCGCTGCAGATCTTGGAACGTCGGTACGATCCGGCCAGGTGGCATAGGGCATTCCAAAACCGGTATGCCCCGTGGTAAAGGATTTACGGTTGAATTCCTTATCGCTGGCCATATGAAGTCCTGAAAGATCTACACTGGCACCGATGATTCGGGTATTCTCCGCTCCAGCTTTCAGTAGACCTCGAGCCGTACCGGTTAAATTTCCGCCACCCGCATTCGTACAAATTACCGCATCAGGATCTTTTCCTTCCCGTTCACGAAAATCCATAGCGATTTCATATCCTAAGGTTTCAACACCAGCAATACCAAAGGGAGTATATAAGGATGCGTTAAAATATCCGGTATCTTCCAAGGTGGTCAGAAATGTATAAAACAATTCCGGTCCTACAGTTAACTGAACCACTTCGGCTCCATAAGCTTCACACTTTCTGGCTTTTTCAATAATCTCCGGTTGCCCTACTCCTCTAGAATCATAACACTCCTGAATAACGATGGTCTCCAGACCATGCATGGCGGCTTGAGAGGCCACAGCAGCACCGTAATTCCCGCTAGTAGCGGCTATAACCCCTCTATAACCGTTTTTCTTTGCATGATAAACCGATGTGGAGGCTCTTCTGGCTTTGTAACTGCCCGATGGATTAGAGGCTTCATCTTTTATAAAGATCCTTGCTCCTTTACCCTTTGGGGCAAATTTTCTGGCTAATGCCGTAAGATTATTCAATTCCAGCAAGGGTGTATTTCCTACTCCTGTTGAGTGCTGAATTTTTTGCACTTGTTCTAAAGAATAACCGGTTTCTCGCATCATCCGTTCATAATCAAAAGCTACACCATCTAATTCAAAGCTATCATAGTCAATACCTACGGCCTTTTTCATAATTTCTCCACGGCGATTCATTACCGCTTCAAAACTTGTATCTTTATGCATCTTCATCACCGCCTTGAAGAATTTCTCTTAACTGTCTACCGATAGGCAGGATTTCCGGAACAAATTTTCCAAAACTGTGAGTATAGGTAGGATTTTCTTCAAGAAGCTTTCCTTCTACAATACGGTTAGTTAGAGTTTTCACCGATACATGCTCACCTATTTCAGCATCTTTTTGTAGAAATCCTTTATTCCACATTTCCAAGGGTACTTTTTTCGTATCTTCCGGTATATTCGGAGACCGCTCCGTGGACTCCAGTACCACATCATAAATTCGAACCCAACTTCCTTTTTTTATGGTTTCCAACCTTTACGCCTCCTTATTAATCCAACATATCTCTCATATCACCCATAATCGCTCTAGGCACGGGTAGATCCAACATCGTTTTTAGCCCCGATCCTGCATTTAATACGTGGGGAATCATGTTTATGCACATTGCTATGGTACCTATACCACCTGGAATTTCAGGCTTAATGGACATGTTAATGTTAGGAACTCCTTTGATATTAATATAATCTCCCGTATCAATACCTTCGGTTTCCGGTAAAATTTGTTGCGGATGCTCCATATCAA
>SKRE01000109.1 GCA_007118655.1 Clostridiales bacterium
CTCTTTCGGTTTAGTTTCCTCTTTCGGCTTTGTTTCCTGCTTTTCCGTATTTTCTTTCCCTATATTCCCGGGGGTTTTCCCTTCCTTTAAGGGAAAGGTTTTTCCATCCCGGGATTTTCCCGGAGAAGGTTTTTCCCCGCCGGAAGATTTTTTCCCGTCGAAAGATTTCTTTTCAAAAGAGGGTTTTTTCTCCGATGAAGCTTCCTGAGGGGCTTTGGCCTCCTCGGACTCTCCCCGGCTGCCCTTGGGGATTTTGGTAATTTCATCAATGTGGAAGACTTTCATTTCTTCGGTGCCGTCCTCATCATTGGTTACCCGAACCTTTACCCGTTCCAACAAGGGGTTTGTATTGATAATCACTCCGCTGCCTTGAAGGGTCTTTACCCGGTCTCCCTGTTGCGGCATCTTTTTCAGTACCGCTTTGTATACCTCATGCTCATATTTTAAACAGCAAAAAAGTCTGCCGCAGACTCCGGAAATCTTGGTGGGATTTAAGGACAGTCCCTGGTCCTTGGCCATTTTTATGGATACGGGATCAAATTCTCCCAGCCAGGTGGAACAGCAAAGGCTGATTCCGCAGGGGCCATAGCCGCCGATCATTTTCGCCTCATCCCGAACACCGATTTGTCGAAGCTCGATCCGGGTTCGAAATACGGAGGCCAAATCCTTTACCAGCTCCCGAAAATCCACCCGTCCCTCCGCGGTGAAATAAAAAATGATTTTGTTGTTGTCGAAGGTGTATTCCACATCCACAAGCTTCATGTCCAAATTATGGCTGTCAATTTTTTTACTGCAGATCTCGAAGGCTTCCTTTTCCTTTTCCTTGTTCTCCTGGTAAACTTCCAGGTCTTTTTCCGTGGCTTTTCGAATGACCTCTTTTAATGGGGCCACCACTTCCTTGTCCGGAACTTCCTTGGGTCCTACCACCACTTCCCCGAGTTCTACCCCCCGGGCGGTTTCCAAGATTACTTTATCGGTTTTGAAAATTTCTAAATTTCCCGGGTCAAAATAATATACTTTCCCCGCTTTTTTAAATCGTACGCCTACTACGGTTTCCATAACGTTTTAAACCTCCTATTTATCGCTTAAAGCCTGATGAATATTCAGGACTAACATTTCTAAAATCGATTTCGTACTGACATTGGCTCTGGTATAGCCCTGCATTTTTTCGACCTCTTTAAGACTTCCCAGGATGCCTTCCCTGCTGCAGTTTTTTCCCAGGGATGCAATCAATTTTTCCTGATCCCCGTGAATCAGCCACTCGGGCTTTTGCAGTGCTTTATATAATAAAAGATCCCGAAAAAAACTGAAACTTAAATCCAAGACCTCATCGATTTGATCCTTTTCGATGGACAGCCTTTCTAAGGCTTCCAGACTGGCGGTAATGCCTTTTTCTCTCATCTCGCTGTATAAGACAAATAATTGCTTTCTTCGGTTTTCATAGTCTTCATCTTCCAAAAATCTGAGGGCGGTTTTAATTTTCCCTCCCGCAATTTTTGCGGCTGCCCGGGCTTTTTCTTCATCGTATCCCCAGGTATTTTTCAAGGCGTCGTAAATTTCTTCCCGGGATACGGGTTTTAGACCCAGCCCCTGACACCGGGACTGAATGGTGGGCAGCAGGGACTCTTTGCTCCGGGCAACGATTAAAATAATTCCGAAGCTCGGGGGTTCTTCCAGGGTCTTTAACAGTGCGTTTTGTCCCTGGGGGGTCATGCCCTCCCCGTGATTGATAATATAGATCTTTTTCCCGGAACTGTAGGGTTTTATATGAATATCCTTCTCCAGGCTGCGGACATTGTCAACTTTTAGGGTTTCTTCCGGATAGATCACTAAATCCTCATGATTATTGCTGAGTACTTTTTTGCAAGCGATACACCTGCCGCAGGGGATTTCTCCCTGTTTTTCCATGCATAAAATCCCTTGGGCAAAGACCTTGGCAAAGCCTTGGGGGTCGAGGCCCGGATTTCCATGAATTAAATAGGCATGATTTAGGGTATTGCCGTTAATTTGTCTTTGAAGTTCTTTTTTTACAAGCTCCTGGCCGAGCACTGTTGAAAATCCCATATTGTATCTCCTTGGCCTTAAATTTTAAAATGCTTTTCCACATCCACCACAAATACCGTGGCGCCCCCCACATTCACTTCAATGGGATGAGGCACATAGACCCCCGTGGTTCCTGATACCGGTGCAGGGGAGGTGGCGACCTGCTTTCGGGTTTCGCATTTTTCTTTGATGATATCCATTACCTGGTCTACCTGATCGTCTTCGGTTCCGATTAAAAAGGTGGTGTTTCCCGCTTTTAAAAATCCCCCCGTGGTGGCAAGCTTAGTAACCCGGTGTCGATTCTCCGTTAAGGTGTCTAAGAGTTTGTTGGCATCCTCATCGTTGACAATGGCAATTACAAGTTTCATTCCATAAACCTCCTTTAGTTTTTCTATGACAATCCCCCGGATTTCCCGGCGCATCTCGTCAATGCTTCCGGTTCCGTCTACGGCCTTAATTCGATGGGGGTATTTATTTTTCAGTTCCTGATAGCCTTGGTACACTTTTTGATGAAACTGTAGGGTTTCCTTTTCCAGCCGATCGGCTTTTCCGCTGGAAGCCACCCGTCTTAAGCCCTCTTCCGGAGGAAGATCAAACCAAAGGGTAAGATTGGGATTCAGTCCTCCCGTGGCAAAATGATTGATCGCCTCTACCCTTTCCATCCCGATATTTCGGGCTTTTCCCTGGTAGACGATGGAGGAGTCCACAAACCGGTCACAGAGCACCACTTTCCCTTCTTTCAGTGCGGGAAGGATTACTTCCTGTACATGCTGGGCCCGTGCCGCTGCATACAGAAGGGCTTCGGATTTTTCTTCCATCTCTTCGTTGGCGTTATCCAGGATCAGCTCTCGAATTTTCTCACTGATTTTGGTGCCTCCCGGTTCCCGGGTTAAGAGCACCGAATAGCCCCGGTCCTGGAAAAAATCCTGTAAATATTTCATTTGCGTGGATTTCCCTGCTCCGTCGGTTCCCTCCAGGGTAATGAAAAATCCCTGTTCCATTATATCACTCCTCAGCAACAACCATTATTTTTCCCGCTTTGATTCCGATTACTTTGATGTTTCTTTTTTCATATTCCAGCAGTTGATCCCTATGGCCCCTGGTGATTGCCTCTCCGGGAAGGATTAAGGGAATTCCCGGGGGATAGGGGGTAACGGCACTGCCTGCCACACGGTTTACGCTCTTATTTATTGATACCCTTTCTTTCCTGCTGTAAAAGGCGGTTCTTATGGGGAGACCTAAGGGCTCCTTCTTATCTCTTTCGACTTCCTTCTCAAAAAAACCTTCTTTTGCTTCTTTTGAGTATTTTTCAGAGAATTTTTCCATCTTTACCTTATTATATAATGTTTCTTCCAGTTCCTCAAAGGCTAAATACAATTTTTTCAAATCTTTTTCCCGATTCCCGATGGAGGTCAGGGCCAAAAGCCCCTGGGGCATGGAAAATTCCATATCGATTCCATGGTTTTCCCGAAGATAGGTCTCTACCTCATGACCGGTTCTCCCGCTGTTTTCCGTATGGATCCAGATCTTTGTCCGGTCCTTTCCCGGAGCGGTGTCCAGCTGAAAAAGCCCCAGCCGTCGAAATTTCTGTTCGAAACTTTCAATGGCCTCCAGCAAAACCTGCATTTTTTCCTTCCCCGCTTTTGCATAGTGCCGGGTTCCCTGTTCGATGGAGGCCAAAAGAATATAGGAAGGACTTGAACTTTGATGCATGTTCAACTGTTCCAGTAACCGCTCCCGGTCCACCACCTCCCCTCCGGCAAAGAGCACCGCACTTTGGGTCATGGCGGGCAGGGTTTTATGAAAACTTGTTACGGTAAGATCGGCTCCCGCGTCGATGCCTGACAGGGGCAGCTGGGGATGAAGCCCTAAGTGAGCCCCATGGGCCTGATCCACCCAAAGAATTTTTCCAAACTCCCGGGTCATCCTTCGAATTTCCCGGATCTCCCCGGGCCGACCGTAATAATTGGGATGGGTCAGCAGGACCCCTTTACACTTCGGATATTTTTCCAGGCCCTCCTGCACTTGAGGAAGGGTAATCCCCTTTGGGATTTTAAATTGGGGGTCGATTTCCGGTTGGATAAACCGGGGGGTCAGGTCCCCGAGAATGAGGGCATGAATTACGGATTGGTGCACGTCTCTGGGAAGCAGAATTTCATCCCCGGGTTTGGTTTGAGACAGGATCATGGCAAGAACCCCGGCACTGGATCCATTGACCAGGTAATAGGCCTCGGGGCTTTGAAACACCCGGGCGGTCCACTGCTGGGACTCTTTTATGGCTCCCGTGGGATCCTGCAGCTGATCCGTTCCAAAAACCTCTGTGGTGTCATATTGATACAGATTTTCCTGAATGCCGCCATCGTCCATGGATTCATAGGCCCGGCCCTTTTTATGCCCCGGGGTATGAAAGGAGATTCGATTTTCTTTTTTTAAAGCTTCCAAGGCGTTAATCAAAGGGGTGTCCATGATCTCCCGTCCTTTCACTTTTCCTTCATTCCATTGATTTCCCGGTGCAGGGCTTTTAAGAACCCGGCATTCGGCTCGAAGATGAAGCGGTATTTATGTTTGCCTTCCTGGAATTTCCCGACGTAAAGACTGTCTCCCTTGAGTCTGCAGGAAAACATATAGGTTCGTTTCACTTTTTTTCCCTGATATTTCTCCCGCTCCTCTTTCAGAGGGATGATTTCCGTAATATCCCCGAGCTTTACCTTTAACATCATTTTTTCCCGGGATCCTATTTTTTTAAACACCAGGAGATCATTATCAATAATTGAATAGATATATTCCGCCAGTTTTCGATTGATCAAATAGGAAGTGAGCAGTACCGTCAAAATAATGATTCCAATACTTAAAATCCCTCCCCATAATGGAGGCAGCATATTGCTGATCATGATTAAGCCGTTGATTCCCAAAATAATCACCGCCACATATAGGGCCGCGGTTTTCATCGACGGTTTTTCCTTTACAGAACATCTAGCCATTTTTCCCATA
>SKRE01000034.1 GCA_007118655.1 Clostridiales bacterium
CTTTGTTGTGCTTTGTTGTGCTTTATTTTCCCGTTTCCTCCGGGAAACAATTGATTTTACTCCGGCCCTTTGGCCGATCCGTCTCTTCTCGGGTCCGCCACTCCGTAGAATTGGTGTCCGTTTTTTTTATGGGGCATTTCAATTCCCTGGACACAACCGAGATAAAAACTGTAGGAGCCTCGAAGGCGGATATCAAATCCCGTTTCTTTAAAGGTATTTTCGATTTCCTTGGAAAACCGCTTTTTCTCCAACTGCATTTTCTTCAAATCCGATGTGTGGAATCTCGGTTTTTCTATCGCTGTTGACAGATCCTGCTTTCCGTCAATATACCGGAGAATCACCTGGCTGAGAGCCGTGGATATCCGCTCACTTCCCGGGCTTCCAAGAACCAGTACAGGCTTTTTCCTCAATGTGATGATTGTGGGAGCCACACTGCTCCAAGGCTTGTTTCCCGGCAGTAGATAATAGGGGTGGGTGCGGTCCTTATATTCAAATGCGCTCATGTAGTTATTGTAGAAGAATCCCAGCCCCTGAGCGGTTCGCTTCGCTCCGAATACCAGTTCAATGGATTGGGTTACGGCAACGATATTTCCTTCCTTGTCCGCAACGGAAAAATGGGTGGTCTCCCCCGAGGTTTCCGGCGGAAGATGACTGACGGTCTCGGAATACTTATCAATGATTTTACGGATATTTTCAGCGACTTCCCGGCTGTATTTTTTGTTGGTCATTTTTTTTGCAGCCTGCTGAAAATATATGTCGGGGTTTTGCGGCATCCGTTTTCGGTCCCGGAGGGTCAGTTGAAAAGCCAGGGCCAAAATCAGGTTGCCGTAAGGGTTATCCAGATCGATATCCTCTTCCGTAAAGTTTTCAAGAATATTCAGGATCTGCATTAACACACGTCCCGCACCGGGAGGGGGAAAAGTGATAATTCCATGTTTCCGGTATTTTCCTTCCAGCACCGGCCGCTCAATCGGTATGGGAATTTGACTTAGGTCCTCTGTTGTAAGCAGTCCGTCCCGAGCCCTCATATCCGAAATGATTTCTTTCCCGATTTCCCCTGTATAAAAGTCCCGCCAACCCTTTTCTCCCATTCGCTTCATCATTTCTGCAAGTTCCGGTTGGGTAAGAATATCTCCGGCTTTTAGGGATTTATCCCCTTGGAGAAAATTCTTTTTTGCCTGAGGATCATTTTTCAACTCCACTTTGCTCCGTTCAATCAGAGAGTGAATCAAGGGCGTTACGGGAAAACCCTCGATGGCTAAGTTGATTGCGGGCGCCAGCAGGTCTTTGAAATCCATGGTGCCGTAATTATCTAAGAGATAGCCGTAAAACGCCGGAGTCGAAGGCAGGGTGGTGGCCTTAAGTCCAAGTTTCAACGGACTTTTCGGCATCTCCTTCGGTTGAAAATGATAGGGAGCACTGGAAGAGCCGTCCAGCGCAAAGTATCGCTTTTCCTTGGCAAGATATACCACTGCCATGGACTGTCCGCCGATCCCCGATGCCTGGGGCTCCGTAACCCCTAAGCAGTAGGATACCGCCACAGCGGCATCAAAGGCGTTGCCGCCCTTAGCTAAGACTTCTGCACCTATTTCCGTGGCCTGTTTAGATGCCGAGGAAACCATTCCTCTTTTACTGCGATGCATCGGTGCAATTTTTGTCTTCATATTTTTTCCTCTTCTCTTTATTCTCATTTTATCTTTTACCATTTTTCCGGATTTTTGACTAATTGTAGATTAAGAACGCCTACTCCTAAGGGGTAGACGTTCTTTTTCAAGAAGGTATATTATTCTTTCAGTAAAAACTGACTGATCAGCAGGGTCTTTTGTACAAGTTCCGTTCGACTGATGGATTCTTCCGGTGTATACAGATTTTTCGAACTCGGAGCCATGCCGCAGACCACAGCGCAATCCTTGCCTATTACTCCCGCTGCGGAAGGGAGCAGGGTGGATTCCACATCAAAGGGAATCTTCCACTTCTCACTGATTTCCTTTAGTTCTGCAATCAATCGTTCACTATCCCCGGTTTTCATCATCGGCGGCCGTTCTTCCAGCTTCTCGATATAGGTATTAATCCCCTTTTTCTTGGTTTGGAACAGCTTTCGTACCCGGGTTTCCACTTTTTTCGCCTGATCTTCATCAATATAAGTAATAAACAAATTGGCACTGACCCGATGGGGGATCAGCATACTGTATCGATTGGACTGAATATCCTGGATCGCCACGGTTAAGAATTTACTCTCCTTATCAATCCTTTTAATATCCACAGATTTATCCAACAGGAAGTCCAAAGCATTGGCTGCGGTGCTCTGACTGCCGATTCGCAGTGAACTTCCTTCAATAACCACTTTAAGTTTAATGCTCCCCCTACGTTGGTTTACCACTTTATTCTCATTATATCCGGGATGCATAACCACCATGTTTTTCGCTCTTTTCCCTATTTTTTTCAGGATTTCGGAACTGTAACGCATCCCTAATCCCTCATCTCCATAAACAAATACTCCAAAATTGGCATCATCCATTCTGCCAAGATGCTTTAGGGCGTCCAAGGCTTTGAGTACAGCGATGAGTCCTGCCCGGCTGGAGGCAATCCCTTCTCCATAAAGGTTTTCCGGTTCTTTTCGGAAGGGAATCGGGTAGGCTCCCCGATTTCCCGGTATATCTGCGGGAATCACAAAGACGGTGCCGTTTTGGAATCCGTTTTTCCCGGTCCAAAACCATGCGGCCTTTCCATCGGTATAGTGGGTGTTCTTCTTCAGCTTCAGTTTTCGAAGCCGATAATCCAGCTTCCGTATAAAGGCCTGCTTGCTTACGGGATCGTCCGTGGCGGTATGCAGATTCGTCCAGGAACGAAGCTCGTTTTCCATATTGTCCCGATTTTGGGTAATATATGAGAACGCTGAGTTTTCATAGTCCTCAACCCCATCTCCCGGGCCTTCTAAAATGCTTCCGAAGTATCGCTGGGAAGCGACTTCGATTAACCGCTGCACCAATTTGTTGTAGGGCAGTCCCATTTTTTCTGCAGCATAGACATAGGAAGAGGTTGGCGCCAGACTTGCCATAGAGTTTACTTCCAGCACATAGGGATTCCCCTGTTCATCAATTCGAAAATCTACCCGTGCGCTGTCGTAACAGTCCAAGGCCTTAAATGTTCGGATTGCCAAGTTTTTTACCTTTTCTTCCAACTCCGGTGTTAGGTTTGCCGGACATTCCCGGCCGACGCTGCGTCCGCTTTTATGGGTTTTATCTTCAAAGGTGAATATTTTCTCCCCTTCCCCGAAGATTAATTCCAGGGCAGGCAGAGCCTCCACTTCATCATTGCCCAGAAGACCCACATTTACCTCCCGTCCTTCAATGTACTCCTCCACTAAGGTGGGGGCTTTAAACTCGTTGTAGATATTTTCCACTCCCGCTTTTAATTCTTCAGGATTATGAACAATTTTCAGGCCGAAGGATACCGCTTCACTTTTGGGTTTTACGATTAGGGGATAGGTCAGTTTTTCCCGAAGTTCATCCTTTGGCGTTTCCAATACTGCAAATTTCGGTGTCGGGATCCCCCGCTGCAGAAGAATCATCTTCGTAATGACCTTGTCCAGGGCAATGGCATGGGTTTCAGGGTTCGAGCCTACATAGGGAATCCCCAGCATCTCCAGAATCCCCGGGATATGCATATAACGCCCTTTTCCCTGTATTCCGTAACTTAAATTAAATACCAGTCCCGGTCTTTCTCCCGAAACCACTCGAGGCATAAACTCTTCCAGTTTTCGAATAATGTTTTTATCCCCCTCAAAGGTTTCCACTTGATGCCCGTGTTCAATTAAGGCGGATTCCACCAAGGAAATGGTATTGAGACCGTATTTTTCTTTGTTGGGGATCCCAAAAAGGTTGATTACCGCTTGGCTTTCACGATTATATACAATGGCAATTTTCATATACATCTTCCTCTACAGTTTTTTTATGATCGTTTTAAAAATATTGCAACAATTTTTTCACTAACTAATTATACCCTATTTAACCCATCCATAACAATATTAAACAGACGGGAATCCCGGTTATTTTTCGTTTTTTTATAGGGATTTTCCCCTAGGGGCTCTGAAAGTTTCTTTTTTGCTCCCAAGGTTTTTTTCTAATACTGCCCCTCCCTTTGCCCATCGAAAATGAGCATATGCACCATGAATCATATTCATCACCACCAGGGAGAAGGGGGCCTTTTCCAACAAATCATTCTTCTCCAAGGCTTTTCGTACTCTTTCTATATCCCCGGGATTTCGAAATTCATGATGGTTTGCAATAATGATCAGTATTTCCCGATCTGCGGATTGAAATTCTTCGAACTTCTCTTTTTTATCCATTATTCGCTTAACAATCAGTTTTTCCAAGGAGGATTTTGCCTTCTCCAAAGAGAAGGTAGGGTTTTGATCGACATACCGTTCAATTTCCCTGGACTTTCTTCCCCTAAAATCGCTTTCATAGACCCTTCCCCGCAGCCGGGCATCCCCGGCATCGATGGCTTCCGTTACTTCGATCCCCATAACTTGGTTTTTGTATCGAAGGAGGAAATCCGGCCGCTCGCTTTTAATAAAAGGCATATGCTCATAGGATCCCGGAAATTCCTTTTCAAGAAAGAAAAAGAAACTTCGAAACTCATTTCGCTGACTGATGCTACTGATTTTTTTATCAATGATTCTTCGATTAACCCTTTCTTCTTTTCCCTGAAGTCTTCCTTGAAGTTCCAGGATATCCAAGGTTCCCAGATTGATTTTTCCTCTTGCAAATCCTGCACCTCGATAAATGATAAAGTTTTTGATGCATTTGTGATAAGTCATAATCCTGCTTTTCCGTCCCTTAAAAAAACGATGGTGGTGAAAGTGGATTTTTCGAAGAAAAGACTCAATGTATGGATTCAAAGGCATCCCTCCTTTTTCTCAGGGTGTTAATATAATATCCTTCATACCCGATTTTGACCCATAAGTCACAGAAAAA
>SKRE01000046.1 GCA_007118655.1 Clostridiales bacterium
CTATGCTTTTCCTTCCAGTCTATGCTTTGAACTGCTCTTTAATCTCATCTCCTGCAAAAACATAGTTCCTTAACTGTACTGATATAATTGTATAGTATTATAGGGAAGGTGCTTCTTGGGAATCGGAGTTGAAGCCCATGGCTTCTTTGGTTTCCTCAACTAATTCCTGCATCAGTTCCCTGACCGTGGTCATCTTGGTTATTCGGTAGGCATTGCTTCCGGCAAATACCAATCCCTGATCCACATCTCCCTTAACGGCTTTTATCAATGCGTTGGAAATACAGTAAGGGGTGGTCTTCGGGTTGCAAGGAATCAAACAGTTATAACATTTCTCCACGGGAATATTCTCGGTTTTTATTCTCTCGGTTAATTGATTTACCACAGCTCTTCCCGGCATTCCCACGGGACTGGTTACCAATTCAATTCCCCCCTCTTTGGAATGAATGTAGGCTTCTTTAAAGTTTGGATGAGCGTCGCACTCTTCTGTGGCTACAAAACGAGTGCCGATTTGTACTCCCGCAGCCCCTCTCTTAAAAGCTTTTGCAATATCCTTGCCGTCAAAAATACCTCCTGCGGCAATTACGGGAATGCTTTTTTTATATTTTTCCTCAAAAGGTTTTAAGGCTTCAATAACCTCTTCCACTAAATCATAGATATTCGGCAGTATGGGCTTATTCAGATCCTCCTTGGAAAAACCTAGATGGCCTCCGGCTTCAGGGCCTTCCACTACAACGGCGTCCGGGATTACCTGATGTTTTCGATCCCACATCTTTGCAATGAGTCGTGCGGCTTTTCCCGAGGAAACGATGGGCGCAATCTTCGTGTTACTTCCCGCCACAAGCTTTGGCAGTTCCGTTGGCAGTCCCGCTCCGGATATGATAATATCCACTTTTTCTTCAACTGCGGCCTTTACCATATCTTTATAATTTTGAATGGCTACCAGTAAATTCACTCCTAAAATTCCCTCCGGGCTGATTTCCCGGGCCTTTCGAATATGCTTTCTAAGCCCCTCAACATTAGCGGCGTCATTATTCTGTTCAAATCCCGGTTCATCAAAACCGATTTGAACTCCGGAAATCACACCGATTCCCCCTTCATTCGCCACTGTACCGGCAAGCTTGGAAAGAGATACACCAACTCCCATGGCCCCTTGTATTATTGGATATTTTGCTACGAATTCTCCGATTTTTAAGTTTGGCAATTCCATATTTTCCCTACCTTTCTTTTGATAAATTAGTACTTTTCTCAAAGTATATTTTATTATACCATAAATTATGACTAAGTACTAAGAGTAAGTTTTAGATAATTTAAAAGATGTTTTTGCCCTTTCTTTTGCTTTTCATTAAATTATGATAAACTGTTATGGATTATCCTCGGCTTTTATTAGCTGCAGGTCTTATAATTACGAATTTGTAGAGGTGAGAAAATGTATATACTAAAAAAAATAATTCCCGGATTGCTGTTAACCCTGGGAATCGCATATGTTTCGCGATTTTTATCCGATCTACTTCCAGTACACGTTATTGGCGCCGGAGTTATCGCGCTGTTCATCGGTATGATTCTAAACCCCTGGGTTTCGGGAAAAGAAGGGTTGTACCCTGGAATTACCTTTACAGGAAAAAAAATACTTCGCTTTGCCATCATCCTTATGGGAATTTCCTTAAGTTTTCATCAGGTCCTGGAAGTGGGACGATTTTCTTTAATTGTTATGGTTTTTACGCTGTTTGCTGCATTTTTCGGGGGCTATCTTTTAGGGAAACTCCTGGGTCTTGACTGGAAGCTTTCGGGATTGATCTCCTCGGGAACGGGGATTTGCGGAGGCTCTGCTATTGCCGCTGTGGCTCCGGTCATCGGCGCAAAGGATCAGTTCATTGCTTACGCCATATCCGCCACCTTCATTTTTGATGTGTTTATGGTGGTTCTCTTTCCCTTAATGGGTGAAGCCATGAATTTAAGTGATTTAGGATTCGGCCTATGGACCGGGACTGCCATTAATGATACCTCTTCTGTGGTAGCAGCGGGATATTCATACTCTGAGATTGCCGGAGACTTCGCCGTTATCGTAAAGCTGACCCGAACCCTTGCCATTATTCCCGTGGTCCTTATTTTTTCTATGATAGCGAGAAAACACAGCACTCAAAAGTCTTCCGTTCAAATTCTGGAAATCTTTCCCTGGTTTATCTTAGGTTTTTTAGCTATGGTGGGACTGAACTCCACGGGACAGATTCCTGCTGAGGTAAGCACCTCTTTAAGTACCCTCGGCCGTTTTTTTATGGTCATGGCCCTGGGAGCCATCGGTCTGAAAACGAATTTTAACGAGCTTTCCAAATCCGGCATCAAGCCCTTAATTCATGGGATAACCATCTCCATCCTTGTGGTGGTGGTAAGTTTAGTGGTGCAGTACTTCCTCGGAAGCCTCTAGGCCCCAGGAAGAAACTCTTAAGGCACTGCTGAATGAAGTAAGAGATGCTAGCCCTGGTTTACTAAATGCATAAATAAGTATATAATAAAAAACCTATCCCTTTATGATCAGGATAGGTTGATATATGCTTCAATTGGTGGGACATACAGGACTTGAACCTGTGACTTTTAGCTTGTCGAGCTAACACTCTCCCAACTGAGTTAATGTCCCGTTTCTATTAATATCTATTGTAACCGATTTTTTAATAACTGGCAAGACGATTTTTCACCGCTTTGTGGCAGTTTTTCTAAATATTTTTGTGCATTTACATAAGAGGAGGCTCAAGATATGTTTTCAATTGAACAGGTAACCTATAAAAATATCCTCTCGGTCCCTAAGCTTACCATCCAGGAGAAAGAAATCACCTGTATTGTGGGGGAAAGCGGAAGCGGTAAAACCACCTTGCTTCGAATGCTCAACCATTTAATCTCTCCCGATCAGGGAAGTATTACCTTCCAAAACGAGGATCTAATGGATATGGATCCTATAGAACTCCGGAGGAAAGTGGTTATGCTGCCCCAGACCCCGGTGATTTTTCAAGGAACCCTACGGGACAATCTGGAGATCGGCCTTCGATTTTCTGACAAAACACCCCCTTCCGAGAAAGAATTGGAAGAAACGCTGGAAAGAGTCAAGCTTCGAAAGAAATTAGATGAAAACGCCCAAAACTTATCCGGGGGAGAAAAACAACGTTTAGCCCTGGGCCGGATCTTACTGATGGAACCGGAGGTTTTACTTTTGGATGAACCCTCCTCAGCCTTGGATGACGAAACCGAGTCCCTGATCATTCAGACCTTTGTGGATTATGCTAAGATGTACAATAAGACCCTGATCATGGTAACCCATTCCAAAGCCTTGGCAAAAAAATTCGCCGATCGGATTTTACAGGTAAGGGGAGGCGAAGTCCATGAATGGGATCATTGATTTAAGCATTCTGCAAGTCTTGACCGCCTACATCTTTATCGCCGTACTGATGATCATCCTTCGGGTGAAAGGCATCGCCCGGGAAAAAGAGGTGCTGATTTCCAGCATTCGAATGACCCTTCAGTTGGTTTTGGTAGGATACGTACTGGTCTATCTCTTTGAGAGTATGAATCCCTTTTTAACCCTGCTGGTCCTTTTGGTTATGGAGAGCTTTGCCATCTACAATATTATTCAACAGGCAAAATCCCCCCTAAGTAAAGAACTGAAAAAAATCGTGGCACTATCCATGGTTCTCGGCACCTTAACCAGTCTTTTATTCTTTTTATTCGTGGTCATCCAAATTTCCCCCTGGTATGACCCCCAATACTTTATTCCCATCGCCGGAATGCTGATTGGAAATTCCATGACGGGCATATCCCTTGGAGTGAATCGCCTGGCGGACGGTATGAAGAACCAGCAACCCTTGGTGGAATCCGCATTAATGCTTGGCGCAACACCTAAGGAGGCGGCAAAAGAAGTGGTGGACAGCGCTTTCGACTCTGCCATACTCCCCACCATCAATTCCATGGTGGGAATGGGGATTGTGTTTCTTCCCGGAATGATGACGGGACAAATTTTATCGGGGGTATCCCCGGTGACGGCCATCGCCTATCAAATTGCCATTATGCTGGGGATTTTAGGAAGCGTTTCCCTGACGGTAATTCTATTTGTACAGCTTGGCTACAAAAGCTTTTTTAATGAACGGGCTCAACTTAAAACCGACTAGGAGAAATCCCTAGTCGGTTTTTTAATTAGTTTATTTAGGTGTCGCCGGAGTCTTTCCAGACTAATCAATTTTTACAATAAACCAAAGGCAATCAGCAGCCCGGCAATAATACCCGCATTGGATAAATGACTGTGCATTTTGTGCCCCTGAGGGATCAATTCGTCATTGACAATATAGACCATGGCTCCCGCCGCAAAGGCTAAGGATCCACCCACAAAAATCGGGGAGATATTAAAAATCAACAGTCCGATGGCTGCCCCTAAGGGTGTCATAAGCCCCGCTAAAAAGGTAAACAATAAGAGCTTCCCCGTGGTGACCCCTCCGGATTTTAGCGGTCCTGCAATGGCCAGGCCTTCTGGAATATTATGCAGCGCAATGGCTACGGCAATGGCCAGCCCCAGTTCCGGACTGGACTCAAGCCCCGCTCCAATGGCCAGTCCTTCGGGAAGATTGTGAAGGGCAATGCCGAATAAGACCAGGTATCCCGTTCGAAGCAGTGGATTTTCCACCCGTTTTAAACGCTCGGGGTTTTCCACTTCCAAATCATCGGGATTGGACAGGTGGGAGTGAGGTACGATTTTATCCAAACCGAACATCATCAGTACCCCCAGTACAAAACCGATAACGGTGATGGTCATGGTCCCCATTTCCAAGGCCTCGGGCATTAACTCAAATACGGATATCCCGAGCATAATTCCACCGGCAAAACCCAGTAGGGTTGCCAGAACTTTTTCTGAAGGGTTCCCGAAGAATACCAGAACAAATACTCCCAGTACCGTAGAGACCCCGGCTATAAAACTATATAATA
>SKRE01000179.1 GCA_007118655.1 Clostridiales bacterium
ATTGATCAAAGAGGACAATTACTCCGTCCCGCTGTCCACGCTGTCCACCTGTCCGCGCTGTCCTTAGGCTTTTAAAAATTGGTACTGAGCCGCAAAGAGTTTGTAGTACATGGACTGGTTTTCCAATAATTCCTCATGACTTCCGGATTCCAGAATCTTCCCGTCGTGGATGACCATAATACGGTCCGCGTTTTTGATCGTGGATAATCGATGGGCAATCACAAAGGAGGTACGGCCCTTTAAAAGGGTACGAATTCCTTTTTGTACCAGCAGTTCCGTTTCCGTATCGATGCTGGAGGTGGCCTCATCCAGGATTAAGATTTTCGGATCGTTGAGCACGGCTCTGGAAAGAGCCAGGAGCTGGCGCTGACCGATCGACAGCTTCGATCCCCGTTCATTGATCTCCGTATCATAGCCTTTCTCCAGTGCCATAATAAAGTTGTGGGCATTGACCACATTGGCCGCATGGAAGATCTCTGTATCCGTGGCATCGGGTTTTCCATACTTGATGTTTTCTTTAACGGTGCCGGAAAACAGAAAAGTATCCTGCATCATAATGGCCATTTGGCTTCTGAGGGAATCTAAGGTAACTTCGTTGATATCATGACCGTCAATTTTAACCACACCATCGGTAACATCATAGAAGCGACTGAGAAGATTGATGATCGTGGTCTTTCCTGCACCGGTATGACCAACCAGGGCAATGGTTTCTCCCTTTTCAACATGAAAGCTGATGTTATCTAAAACCTGCTCTTCCCGATCGTAGGAAAAGCTTACGTTTTCAAAGGTTACCGCTCCCTCAATCGGAGGCAGGATCTTAGCGTCCCGGTGATTCTTGATATCCGGCGAGGTATCCAGTATTTCGAAAATTCTCTCTGCGCTGGTCATATTACTGACCGTGACGTTATAAAAATTCGTAAGGTTAATTACCGGGCGCCAAAACATGGTGATGTATCCCATAAAAGCAACCAAGACCCCGATGGAGATGGTTCCGGAATCGATGAGCCGCACCCCGACCCAAAACACAATGGCGGTACCAAATCCCCAGGACAGAACCACCATGGACCAGAAACCGTCGGCAAACCGGATCGCACCGATAAAGGAATGATTTAAGTCTTTACCCAGGCCAAGGAAGGTACTGCTGGTGTGGCGCTCCCTTGCAAAACTTTGCACGACCCGAATGCCGGAATAGTCCTCATGGATGTAAGCGTTTAAATTGGAGTTTTTCTTTCGAAACACCTGCCATTTTTTTCGAAAGGTGCTCTCAATTAATATCAGCCCCCCCATTAAAACCGGAAGGGTGATGAAGGCTGCGAAGGCCAGTTGATAACTCATCCAGAACATAATTCCGGAAATGGCGATTAAGGTTATTAAATCAGGGATGACCACGGTTACGCTATCGGTAAAAAAGTTGGTCAGCGCGTTAACATCCGTGGTGATTCGGGCCAGGATTTTTCCTACGGGACGGCTGTCGAAAAAGGAAAAAGAAAGATTTTGGATATGGTTAAACAACGCTTCCCGAATTTCCATCAGGATTTTATTGGTGGTTCGCCCCATGATCATCACTCGTTTTTTAGAGGCGATCATAGAGATGATATTCACCGCCACCATAATTCCTCCTAAAAGCATTAAGCCCCGTATGTTTTCCGTTTCAATAAATTCATCAATCCCGATTTTAATAAAGTACGGGTTGATAATATTTACGGACACCGCTATAATCATCAACACTAATGCGTAGAATACACTTTTTTTATAATTTTTCAAGTAGCTGAGCAGCCGTTTGATCACCGAAAATCTAAGGGACGGCTGAACAACTTCATCTTCTTTGAAAGTATTAACCGACATAAAATCACCTCACTTCTTATGATTACTTTTCTCAAATCCCTTTATTTCAGAAATTCAATAGTTGTTATATTCAAGGAGTCTTTATTCCTTTACCAGGAGTTTTACCGAAGCTAACAGTAAAATCAAGGGCAAGAAAAGCAAACAGGCTTCAAAATTGAAGTGCCTTTCCTTTAAACATCGTACAAGTCTAAGAATGAAAAAATTAATAATTGACATTTAAATCACCTCTTTGTTCAGTAACGTCACATCTCCTAATTGATTTTTATAAAGGTTGAAATAATAGCCTTTTTGATTGAGCAGCTGATGGTGATTGCCCTTTTCCAGAATGCTGCCATCCCGAAGGATAATGATCTCATCCGCATCTTTTACTGCAGAGATTCGATGGGCTACGATAAGTTTAGTAATATTTTTTCTTCTATTTAACGCTTTTTGAATCTGATACTCGGTTTCCATATCCAAGGCCGATGTGGCATCATCGAATATCAGGATGGGGCTCTTTTTCAATAGAGCCCGGGCAATGGATATCCGTTGTTTTTGTCCTCCGGATAGGCCCACCCCCCGTTCGCCGATAATGGTTTCAAGACCCTCGGGCATCTCCTGAATAAAGTCATACACCCGGGCATCTTTCATGGCCTCGGTTACTTCCTCCATGGTGGCCTCTTCAGACCCGAACTTGATGTTTTCCAACAGGGTATCGGAAAACAGGAAAGTATCCTGCATGACGACGGAAATGCTTTGTCGGAGTTCTTGAAGATCCTGGTCCCGTACATCCACACCGTCAACCAGAATTTGTCCCTCGCAGGTATCATAGTACCGGGGAATCAAATTGAGCAAGGATGTTTTCCCCGACCCCGTGGCGCCCATAATGGCTACGGTACTGCCGGGTTTGATTTGCAATTGAATATTATTGAGTATTTTTTCCTCACCGTATTGAAAGGATACATTCTGCAGTACCACGGATCCTTGGCGTTTCCCGGGGGAGACTGGTTTGTCAGGGTTTTTAATGCTCGGCACTTCATCCATGATCATAAAAATTTTCTTTAAGGAAGCGTTGCATCGGGACAGGCTGTTGGTGAGCCAGCCGAGAAACCGCATAGGCCAAACCAGCATGGATACAAAACCGTTAAAGGCAACAAGGGATCCGATGGTCATTTGCTCATTGATTACAAAAATGCCGCCTACCAGTATTACTAAGATTGTGGAGAAGTAGGATAAGAATTCGATCTTAGGATGAAAGTTTCCTAATATATTATTCCGCTTAACGTTTAACTGATAAAGCTTTTTGTTTTCACGACGAAATTTCTTCTTCTCAAGTTTTTCCCGGTTTAAGGATTTTACCAGCCGTACCCCGGCGATGTTTTCCTGGGCTTTTGTATTGAGTTTGGCGTCCTGGTCACTGATTTCTTCGTAAGCCTGACCCATCTTGCGATCCATTTTAACGGCTAAGTATCCGAGAAAAGGAAAAACCAGCGTGCAGATCAGGGCCAGCTGCCAGTTGATGAAAAACATCATGGTTGTGGCGGCGATCACATAGAAGATCTGCTCTAGGAAAAAGCCTGCCACAAAACCCACCACTTCCCAAACATTATCCACATCTCTTGTGGTCCGGGACATAATTTCTCCGGTATTGGTTTTATCAAAGTATTCAAAGGGAAGACTTTGAATGTGATCAAACAAGTCCCGACGAAGGTCCAGACCTACCTGAATGCCCGCATAATCAAAGAGATACTCGCGGATATAACCAAAAACCGCCCGTCCAAGGGTAATAAAGATCAGCAGCAGCAACAGTCCGGTTAGCCGGTGAACTTCTCCGGCGACGATGACATCGTCAATAATTACCCCGGTAATCACCGGGTTGATCATATCCAGTCCGATCAGAAAGAACATGGATATGGTGGGGATGATAAACAGCATTTTATATTTTTTCATATAGTTTAGTATTCGCTTCATAATTTTCCTCCTTATCGGAGCTCTTGTACAGTGAACGTTAGGACTGCAGCTTCTGAGTTCCTGATGCTTTTTAAAATTTTGTTAATCCTGTGAGCTTTCGTTGTTTTTCCAAAGAAAAAGACCACAGAGTTATCTGTGGCCACAATAAGACAAAGTCTTAGTATATCTTTCTTCCCTCATTAAAATACAGTCAGTCTTTCAATAGTTCATCCTATTGTTTGGAAAAGATATCTCTTCACAAAAGGAGTGCTATTTTAAAACCGTTGACTTTAATTTCAGGGATAGAAAAAGGCCACAGCCACGATCAGCTACAGCCTAAAATTCCATAGAAATAGGCCATAACGTCTCTGCCATGACCTAAAGTTTTATATGTAATAAAGGAATACAATCAGAAGAGAGGTTCAAAACCTGCTTCTGCTATGCCTTTACCAACTTCAAATCAAAAAATGCAGAGGGATCGTGATGAATGATAGAATTATTTCGTTGTTCAAGAACAGTGTTGCCGATAAAATTCATGCCACATGGGACGACGGTCATTCCTCGTAATTTAATCATCAATTTCTCCTCCTCTTCCTTCATATTTTTGTGATCGGATTTTTTACCTATTTCACAATACATATATTATACCTAGGTACAATAAAAGTCAACTACTTTTTAAGAAATATTGCAAATATTTTTAAGAGTACAGGAATTTGTTATATATTTCCATGAAAATTCGCTTTTCAAGAAGGCAAATAGTGAAACGGTCAGGAAATCAGCTTAAGTAGTGAAAGGGTCTTTCAAAAAGTTAAAAAAATCCGTATAATTAAAGGAGTAGAACATAAAAAGTCTGAAGCAGGCTTTCATCAAATTTTAAGGAGGCGTTAAGGTGAAAATCGAACGATATGAAGGAACCGGACGAATGAGTCGAGCCGTGGTGCATAATGAAACGGTGTATCTCTGCGGACAAACCTGTGGGGAAGAAAACACCGACATAAAAGAGCAGACGAGGGTTGTGCTGGAGAAAATTGAAAATCTCCTGAACAAATACGGTTCCGATAAAAACCACATTTTATCCACCACCATTTATTTAAAAAACATGGAAGACTTCGGAGAAATGAATGAAGTATGGGACCGTTGGGTAGAAGAAGGATACGAGCCGGCGAGAGCCTGCGTGGAAGCAAGAATGGCAAGGGAAGATTTACTTGTGGAGATGACTGTGGTAGCAGCGTTGAAAGGGTAATATATTTCACACCCTCAGTATTCCTCCGTCGTAAGACGGAGCTACATAAAGCTTGAGACACCGGAAATAATAGGAAAAGCTGTATCATTTTCAAAGGGTGAAGAAAGCTCTTCATCCTGTAAATTAAAAAATCCGATGTTTAAGAGGAGGACAACCATGGATATATTTTTTGAAATTCATAAAAATCTGCCGAGGGAAGGTCCGGGAGACCCGGAGTCTACGCTAAAAGCCTTATCTTTTATTCCGGAATTGCCGGAGGAGGGGAAGATACTGGATATTGCCTGCGGACCGGGGATGCAGACCATGGATCTGGCCGGAAGTACCCGTGCAAAAATTGAAGCACTGGACACCCATCAGCCCTTCATAGAAGTCTTAGAGAAAAAAATACTGGAGGCGGGATTAAGCCACCGGATTCAAACAAGAAAACATTCGATGTTTAATTTGGATTACAAGGAAGGATCCTTTGACCTGATCTGGTCGGAAGGAGCCATCTATATCATGGGATTTGAAAAGGGGCTTAAGGAGTGGAAAAAGTACTTAAAACCCGGGGGACATCTGGCGGTATCCGAGGTGTCCTGGCTGAAAAAAGAAATTTCCAATGAACCTAGAGCTTTTTGGGGGAAGCATTATCCGGAAATCGGCACCATATCAAAAAACATCAAAATCATTGAACACAGCGGATATGTTCCCGTAGCCCACTTTATTCTGCCGGAAAAATCCTGGTGGAAGTTTTATTACACCCCCATGATCCAAAGGATTGAGGAATTAAGAATGGAACATCAGGGAAAACCGGATTGGGAGCATGCTTTAGAAGAGGAACTGGAAGAAGTGGAACTGTTTAGAAACTATGGGGCAGAATACGGTTACGTATTTTATATTATGAAGAAAATTCACTAAACGAATAAGAAGGAACCCTTGTATCCCGGGGAAGAATAGGTTACGATACAGTCATAACGAAGTTAAAGACGAGAAAGTCCACTTTTAAAGGAGTTTATGATGAGAAAACAACATGTAAAGGGATTACTGATTATTGCCCTGCCCTTAATGGTACAAAACACCCTGCGGGGTCTATTGGGTTCTGTGGATAAATTATTTGTCGGCCAATTGGGTGAACAGGCGATTGCAGGGGTTGGGGGATCCAATCAGCTCTTTAGTCTTTTTTTGACTATCTTCATGGCCATTTCTGCAGGACTTTCGATTCTCCTGTCTCAATATCTCGGCGGAAACAAGACCGATAAATTCGGAAAACTTTTTTCCACAATGCTAAGCACCGGACTGATCATTGGCTTATTGGTGACGGTGCTTTTTCATTTTCAGGGAGAGGTTTTTCTTACCTGGTTAAATATATCCGGCGGGGCCCTTGGAGAAGCAGACACCTATTTTTCCATAATCGCATTTTCCACTGCTTTCTTACTGCTGTCCGCCAGTTTTTCCGGGGTCTTTTTAGCGGTTAAGAAAAACACCTATCCTATGGCAGCTACATTTATTTCCATGGGAATCAATACCCTTTTGAATGCCTACTTTATTTTTGTACTGGAGTGGGGGGTTGCGGGGGTGGCTTATGCAACCTTGATCTCCAGAGTCATAGAATTTGGGATTTTGTTGTTTCTGGTTAAGGGATATTTACGAAAACTTAACATACCCTTTCGATTTGGGTTTGATCCGGTGCTGTTTAAAGTACTGGTGTCCATAAGTGTCCCCATGGCCTTAGACGGAGCCGCCTGGCAACTGGCCATGACGGTTTATACCCGGATTATTTTCACCATCGGCGTTCAGGAAGTCGCCGTTTACGAGATATTAAAGATTTTTCAAACCATAACCCTGACGGCCATATCCGCTATGGCAGCGGCCAACGTGGGCATCGTCGGTGCAGCGCTCGGCGGCAATGCTTTTCAGCAGGCTAAGGAAAAGGCTAATGCAGGGATTCTGACCGCCTTTATAGTGGCTACGGGCTTAAACCTGATCATTTTTACTTTCTCACGGGAGATTTTCGGTCTTTTCAATTTGGAGGAGACCACCCTGAACATGGGACTGCGGGCAATCCCCTTGGTCCTGATCATTATATACGCACAAATACTCAACGTAATCTTCCCCTTTATTCTCCGAAGCGGAGGAGATACCTGGGCGAATCTATGGATTACCATTTTTGGGTTTTGGGTACTGCAAATCCCCCTGGCCTGGCTGTTGGGAATCCGGCTGGAACTGGGAATCCAAGGCGTGCTGTACAGCATGCTTGTGGCGGAAGGGGTTAAGGGAAGCTTGTTTTATCTTCGCTATCGCCAGGGAAACTGGCTGAAAAATTTAGCGAAATAGAAGATAGTCGACGGGGAAAACTCATCGTTAAAAATAATACTAAGGGGCTTTTGGTATTCACGGTTTCCTGATTTTGATATAATCGAGGGGACGAATCCGGAGCCTAAAGGAGAGAAAAATGGTAGAAATTACACGAAAAAAAATGTTGATATTGGCCTTGGTCGCCGGAGAGATTATGCTGAAAAACGGGGGAGAAACCTATCGGGTAGAGGATACCATTACAAGACTTTGCAAATCCAGGGGTTTTAAGTATGTTGAATCCATCGTAACCCCTACCGGGATCTATATTTCCGTAGACCATCCCGATGAAGAAGGCCGGGAAGGTCCCATGCACTCCTTTAACAAACGAATTAAAAATCGAAAAATCAATCTGGAAAAAGTAGCAATGGTCAACGACTTTTCCAGACGATACGTCCAGGAAGGCCTAACCATTGAAGAGGGCATGAAAATCTTAAAAAGCATTGAAAAAAGCCCTCCCCCCTTTAATAACTGTCAGGTAGCCTTTTTCGGAGGGATCACCAGCAGCTTTTTCATTCTGCTGTTGGGGGCGAATTTTTTAGAGTTTTTAAGTGCTTTCAGTGCTACGATTTTTGTTACCTACACCATTACGATTCTAGCAGAAAAAGAATTTGCAAGCTTTACCATTCATCTGGCAGGAGGGGCCTTAGCGGCTTTTCTGGCGGTAGCCCTGGGTCAACTTAGCCCGGATATCAGCATCAACCGTGTCATAATCGGTGAAATTATGGTAATGGTTCCCGGAGTAGCCATCACCAACGGGGTGCGGGACTCCATTGCGGGAGATTTAATATCAGGAATGGCCCGGGCGGGAGAGGCATTGATTGTAGCCGTTGCCATTGCCTTTGGTGTAGGTTTTGTGTTGAATTTATGGACGTTTGTGGGAGGAGGATTATAAAATGTCGGTTGCACTGAAATTTGTTTATGCTTATATTGCCACAATCGGGTTTGCCGTGCTTTTCCAAGTGCCTAAAAAAACCCTGCTTCGATCGGGTTTTGCAGGAGCTCTCGGGTGGAGTGTTTTTAATATTATCAATCAGGAGTTCGGCTCCGTGGTGGTGGCTACATTCCTTGCGGCCATGGTGCTCGCCATGATTGGAGAGCGGTTTGCCAGAACAGAAAAGCAGCCCTTCACCGTGTTCATCATTCCGGGAATCGTTCCCTTAGTTCCCGGGGTGGCTCTGTATAATACCATGATTGCCATATTAGAGGAAAACTACAACCAGGCTGCAGAAGTTGGAAGCGAGGCCATCCTAATTGCCCTTGCCATATCCGGAGGGCTGACCATCGTCCTTTCAGTTAATGCTTATCTACGGAAAAAACGAATGGCGCTTGCAGAACGAAGAGCCATCAAGATTCATGAAACTAAGAACAAACTGGATAAAAGCAGAGACCTGGATCCCGAGGAACAGCTAAAAGAAATGGAAAAAACCAAGCTTGAGGAGTATTATAAAGAACAGTTTTTTGATAATGATGAGGAGGACCAGGACGTCTCCTATGAGGACGAAGAAAAATAAAGGACCCTTGAATCACAGAAAGGAGGGGAAGTATGGAAGAGAAGGCATTGAAAGAACTGCAGGAGAGCATTCGAAAAGAAGTAAAAGAAGCGATGGACAAGGAACACGCCTTGGCAACCAGTCAAAAAGAAATACTGATTCTGGCTATTTATGCGGCGGAAATCATGGTTCGAAACGGCAGTGAAACCTACCGGGTAGAGGATACCATTATACGAATCTGTAAATCCGAAGGATTGGATTTTGTAGAGGCCTTAGTGACCCCCACAGGCATTCTGGTCTCCATTGACCAAAGCCATTCTTCTCAACACCATATGCTCACCTTTAATAAACGGATTCAAAAGCGTCTAATCAATCTGGAGAAAGTTTCGGAAGTCAATGACTTTTCCCGCCGTTTTGTAGTCAAAGAAATGTCGGTGGAAGAAGGGATGCAAAGACTTCGGGAAATTGACAAGAAAAGGCTCCCTTACCGAATCAGTACCCAGGCCTTATTTGCCGGAATTGCCAGCGGGTTCTTTATTCTCCTGGTAGGGGCCAATTTATTAGAGTTTACAAGTGCCCTGCTGAGCACGATTATCATGACCTTTGTACTGGGGATCCTGATCAAACGGGAATTCTCATACTTTTTCGTCCATCTGACCGGTGGAATGATCGCTGCCTTTCTAGCCATTTTTGCATCCAATCTGCATCCGGATATCCGGATGAATATCGTAATTATCGGAGGCATTATGGTAATGGTACCGGGGGTGGCAATTACCAATGGTCTTCGTGACACCATAGCCGGGGATTTAATGTCCGGCATCATTCGTGGAGTGGAAGCCCTGGTCATAGCCGTATCCATCGCCTTTGGCGTAGGTTTTGTTTTGAATGTATGGAATGTGGTCCAAGGATTTTTATAAACAGATAACGTTTGGAGGAAATCATGGAACTTGAATCAATAGTAACCAACCCTTTTATCTTAATGTTCGGCTGTATTTTTCTTGGGAAATTTTTAGGTTTAGTGGAAATAAAAGGGGTCAGCCTCGGAAGTTCGGGAGGGCTCTTTGTAGGGCTCGGAATCAGTTACATAGTCACCAGGATACTTCTGGGCCAAAACCCGGATTTTGAAGCAGGACAGAATTTTATTTCCGGAGAGCTGTTCAGTCTCAGTTTGATTTTATTTATCGCATCGGTGGGCCTGGCAGCCGCCAGAAACATTCGCTCCATTATTAAAAACAACGGACCGAAGTTTATCATCCTGGCCCTGGTGGTTACGGCAACCGGAGCACTGTCAACCTTAGGTTTGCTTCAAATGTTTCAAAGTCAGGATTTAGAAAGTGTGGTGGGAACATTTTCCGGAGCCCTGACCAGTTCTCCGGGTCTTGCGGCAGCCATTGAATCCGCCGATAATATTGGAGGACAGGAAGCCCTTGTTGGGCTGGGGTACTCCATTGCCTACGTTCCCGGCGTGGTCGTGGTTATTTTGTTTGTACAGATCTTAACGAAATATTACCGGGAACGAAATTTGCTCTTTGAAGAACTTGGCGATGATCCGGAAAAAATTAAGATTTATGAAAGAGAAAAGAAAAAAGAACAGGAAGAAAAGAAAAGACTGCTCCATCGATTCAGCGTAACCGGTTTTTCCCTGGTTTGTGCTTCCGGGGTGCTGCTGGGAAGCCTTTCGATACCCCTGGGAGAAACCTTGGGAGATTTTTCCCTAGGGGCAACCGGCGGCGTTCTTATTATGGCCCTGTTTCTTGGGGACCGAAAGAAAATCGGCCGGGTGAATTTTCAAATGGACGAGAAGGTCCTCGGGGTCACCCGGGACCTGTCCCTGAAAATGTTTTTGGCCATTGTGGGACTGAATTACGGCTATGAGGCAGTTACCTTAATTGGAACCACGGGAGCGGCCTTGCTGCTGATCGGATTTGCCACGGGTTTTTTAAGCATTTTTATCGGCTTTCTTGTGGGAACAAAAGCGCTGAAATTAAAGCCCTTATATTTAATCGGCGGTCTTTGCGGAGGAATGACCAGTACTCCGGGACTGGCAGCGGCCATTGAAGCCACGGATTCCAATGAAGTGGCCGTTGCCTACGGAGCCACCTATCCCTTTGCGCTGTTTTTTATGATTTTGTTTATCAACATTATTTTTCAAATATCCTAGATTTAGAGAGGAGTGCTCAACTTGAATATCCACGAATATCAAGGGAAAGAATTGTTTCGAACCTATGAGATTCCCGTACCCCGGGGACATGTGGCATTCAGTATTGACGAGGCGGTAAGCATCGCAAAGGAATTGGACAGCGGCGTCGTCGTGGTGAAAGCTCAAATTCATGCGGGAGGCAGGGGGAAGGCCGGAGGGGTGAAAATTGCAAACTCCATCGACGAAGTGCGGACCTATGCCAAGGAACTGTTGGGAAAAACCTTAGTAACCCATCAAACCGCAGAAGAAGGACAGGTAATTCAGCGATTGCTGGTGGAAGAAGGGGTGGATATACAAAAAGAATATTATGTGGGGTTTGTGCTAAACAGAGACACGGGCAGGGTAAGTTTAATGGCTTCAACGGAAGGGGGCATGGACATTGAAGAGGTTGCGGAAAATACTCCGGAGAAAATTCTATACGAGGAAATTGATCCCCTGGTAGGATTAACTGCTTTTCAAGGACGGCGCATGGCCTTCGGTCTGGGTTTGGGAAAAAAAGGGGTAAAACAGGCAGTGGAGCTGTTTCAAAAGCTCTATAAGCTTTATCAGGATAGCGATGCTTCAATAATCGAAATCAACCCTTTTATTATTACCTCGGAGGAAAAATTGATCGCCTTGGATGCGAAGCTTAATTTTGATGACAATGCCCTGTATCGCCAGGAACGGATACGGGGTTACCGGGACGAATCGGAAGAGGATCCCAAGGAGCTGGAGGCCGGGAAGTATGATTTATCCTATATTGCCTTAGAGGGAAATATCGGCTGCATGGTCAATGGAGCCGGACTTGCCATGGCGACCATGGATATCATTAAGCACTACGGCGGTTCCCCGGCAAACTTTTTAGACGTAGGGGGCAGCGCCACCACGGAAAACGTATCCAATGCTTTTAAAATTCTGTTATCCGATAAAAATGTGAAAGGGGTTTTTGTCAATATTTTTGGAGGCATTATGAAATGTGACGTGATTGCCGCAGGAATAGTTGAAGCCCTTGAAACAATAGAAATGAACGTGCCTTTAGTGGTTCGTTTGGAAGGCACCAATGTGGAAAAAGGCCGGGAAATTTTAGAGAATTCCTCAGCCAAGGTAATCAGTGCAGTTTCCATGGATGACGGAGCAAAAAAAATTGTGGAGGTCACAAAACAAGGTTGCTAGGAGATCAGGATAAAGGAGGGAAATATATGAGCATTTATGTAAATCAACAGACCAAGCTGGTCGTCCAGGGGATTACCGGATCTACGGCAAAGTTTCACACTAAGCTGATGAAGGAGTACGGCACCAATATTGTAGCGGGCGTCACTCCGGGAAAAGGGGGAGAAACCGTGGAAGGGGTTCCGGTGTTCAACACGATGACCGATGCGGTAAAAAAAACCGGTGCCAATGCTTCCGTAATTTATGTGCCCGCAGGGGTAGCCGCCGATGCGATTTTAGAGGCGGCAGAAGCAAATGTTGATTTAATCATTTGCATTACGGAGCATATTCCAATCGGGGATATGATCAAGGTGAAACGGTATTTGGAAAATAAGGATACGGTACTGATCGGCCCGAATTGTCCCGGGGTAATCACGCCGGATCAGTGCAAAATCGGAATTATGCCGGGATACATTCATAAAAAGGGGCATATCGGCGTGGTTTCCCGTTCCGGCACCTTAACCTACGAAGCGGTGCATCAATTGTCGGAACTTGGCATGGGTCAATCCACGGCGGTGGGCATCGGCGGAGATCCCGTAAACGGAACCAGTTTTATCGACGTATTGAAGCAATTTAATGAAGATCCCGACACCCACGGCGTAATCATGATCGGAGAAATCGGAGGAACCCAGGAAGAAGAGGCGGCCCGGTGGATCGAAGAAAACATGAAAAAGCCCGTGGCCGGATTTATCAGCGGAGTCACCGCCCCGGCGGGAAAACGCATGGGTCATGCGGGGGCCATTATCTCCGGAGGCAAGGGCACCGCAGCGGAAAAAATCAACGTGATGAAAGCCTCAGGGATTGCTGTGGCAGATACCCCCTCAACCATGGGGGAGACCTTGGTGAATCTTATGGAGGACCTGGGAAAACCATCAGAACAGCAGAAAAGAGAATAAGGGAAAACAAGCCGTTTAGACTATGTACGGCCTCATACAGTAATGGTTTTATCAAATATGGTGTTGGTACAAAATCTGACACCATATTTTTTTGTGCTTGAAATTACCGAGGCAGCGGTATATATAACTATACAATTGAAAGAATGCAGAGGAAGTAGAAAAAAAGGTGAAAGGAGCAAAATTTTGAAAAAATACGTAATGGCGTTAGACCAGGGAACCACCAGTTCCAGAGCGATTTTATTTGACCGGGAGGGAAACAATATCGCCGCCTCCCAATCGGAGTTTCAGCAAATGTATCCCAAGGCCGGATGGGTGGAACACGACCCCATGGAAATCTGGGGGACCCAAAGCGGGGTTGCAAGACAAGTCTTAGAGGTGGCGGGGGTACGGCCCGAGGAGCTGGCCGCCATAGGAATTACCAATCAACGGGAAACCACCGTGGTGTGGGATAAAAACACGGGAAGACCGATTTATAATGCCATTGTGTGGCAATGCCGACGGACCTCGGGCATCTGCGATGAGCTGAAACGCCAAGGGCATGAAAAGCTCATTCGGGAAAAAACCGGTTTGGTTGTGGATGCTTACTTTTCCGGAACGAAGATTCAGTGGCTGCTGGACAATGTAGACGGGGCAAGAGAGCGGGCAGAAAAGGGAGAGCTGCTCTTTGGCACCATTGACAGCTGGATTATTTGGAACTTGACCCGAGGAAAAGTCCACGTGACCGATTATTCCAATGCCTCAAGGACGATGATTTTTAATATCCATAGCCTTCAGTGGGATGAGGAGTTATTGGAACTGATGCAAATCCCTAAAGCCATGCTTCCCGAGGTGAAGTCTTCCAGCGAGGTGTATGGGGTTACGGATGAAAGAACCTTTGGAGGCGCCCAAATTCCCATTTCCGGAGATGCGGGAGATCAACAGGCGGCCCTGTTCGGACAGGTGTGCTTTGAAAAAGGAATGGCGAAAAACACCTACGGCACCGGTTGTTTTATGCTGATGAATACGGGGAATGAACCGGTAAACTCCGAAAACGGCCTGCTGACCACCATCGCCTGGGGGGTGGAGGGGAGGATTACTTATGCCCTGGAGGGAAGCATCTTCAATACCGGGGCTGCGGTGCAGTGGCTTCGGGATGAACTTCGATTAATCTACGATGCGGCCCAGAGCGAGTACTATGCCAATTTAGTGGAGGATACCAATGGGGTTTATGTGGTGCCGGCCTTTACCGGACTGGGAGCGCCCTATTGGGATATGTACGCAAGAGGGGCAATCGTCGGCTTAACTCGAGGGGTTAAACGGGAGCATATTGTGCGGGCAACCTTAGAATCCATCGCCTATCAAACCAAGGATGTGCTGAATGCCATGGAGGAAGATTCGGGTATTAAACTCAAAACCTTAAAGGTCGACGGAGGGGCTTCCGCCAATGATTTTTTAATGGATTTTCAAGCGAATATTTTAAATGTGCCGGTGCAGCGAACGAAGATTTCTGAGACCACTGCCTTAGGGGCCGCATACCTAGCGGGTCTAGCCGTGGGATTTTGGAAAGACCAACAGGAGATTGAAAAAAAGTGGGCCATGGATCAGGAATTTAAAAGCACCATGAAAGAAAAGGACCGAGAAAAGCTCTACGGGAAGTGGAAAAAAGCTGTGGAGCGTTCCAAGGACTGGGAAACCCAAGAATAATCCTCCCTAGAAAGGGTGCAAAGTAATGAAAGAGCCGGAAAAAAAAGCCTTTGAGCTCGGGGTGAGATATTTATCCTACCGGAATCGCAGCGCGAAGGAGATTAAAGACTATCTTAAGAAAAAAGAGTTTGATGCAAAAGCCATAGAAAAAGCCCTTGAAAAGCTGCAGTACTACGGGTATCAAAATGATGAGACCTATGTTAAAGAGATCATTCGTCAAAAAGGAGAAGTGGCAGGAAAAGGGCGGGACATGATAAAAAATCATCTTTTGGATAAAGGGGTTAAGGAGGAGCTGATTGAAACCGGTTTAAAGGAGCTGTATCCCTTGGAGCTGGAAATGGAGGTAGCCCTGGGGCAAACCTTTAAATTCTTTAAAAGCAAGAAAAAGCTTCCATTAAACCAAATTAAATCCAAACTTTCCCAGCGGCTGGCCTCCCGAGGTTTTTCCTTCGAAATCATCAAAACCTGTCTGGATGAGCTCTCTCAAAGTCAGGAAGTGCAAAGTACCATGAAGGACCAGGAAGAGGTGCATTTTGAAAAGGCGTTGGGCGAGGGGGTAAAAGCTAAGGAAAGGGGAAAGAAAAAGCAAAAGAATGATTATCAGGTATACGGGAAAGTATATGAAACCTTGATGCGAAAAGGATATGAAAAAGATACGATTCAACGGGTGATTGAACACTTAAAACAGCAGGAGGAGGAAAATGAAAGAAATAAAAATGGGGGTTAGACACTGAGTAGGCAAACTTCTATTAATAACGAAAAAATATTGACAAGTGGAATATCTAATGATATATTTAAGAAAATTTCATAATGATCTTCAGGGCAGGGTGCAATTCCCGACCGGCGGTACAGTCCGCGAGCCACGTAGTGGTTGATTTGGTGCAATTCCAAAACCGACAGTAAAGTCTGGATGGAAGAAGAGTAAAATAGATCAGGCAATCCTTGAAAAAGGGGAGAACCGAGTCTGTTTATGGAGCACTCAATTTTGTAGAAACCACAAACCTGAAGATTAAATCTTCAGGTTTTTTTATGGAATTCTTTAGGGGAAGCAAAGAAACTTAAAAAGATGAAGAATGGTGTTGGAATTATAGGGAATCAAGGGTATAAGAATAAAGAGTCTTTGAAAACAAATTTCATCGTAAGGAAGTGATCAAATATATGGATCAGCAGGACAATCAATACATGAAAGAGGCCATGGAGCTTGCAGAAAACGCCCGGGGAAGGACCAGTCCCAATCCCTTAGTGGGTGCGGTCATTGTTAAAGACGGAAAGATTATCGGCAAAGGATATCATAAAATACACGGGGATCATCACGCCGAGGTCAACGCCTTTAATACCCAGTGGGAATCCGCTGAAGGGGCAACCCTTTACGTCACCCTAGAGCCTTGTTTTCATTACGGAAAGACGCCTCCCTGTGTGGACCGGGTAATTAAGGAGGGGATAAGCCGGGTGGTTATCGGATTGAAAGATCC
>SKRE01000189.1 GCA_007118655.1 Clostridiales bacterium
AAAAACTAGCACCACGGAAAAATTTCCTCAACAAAAGTCCTCCTCTCATTCTCCTGTTCATTTAAACACTTTAAATATTTTAACACAAGGTATTTTAAAAAACAACTAGAACCCTTGCTTTGCTACGAAAATCCTCTCATTTCAATAACTTAATTGAAAGTATTTGTTGAGTCTTATCCGTAATTTTATACTTATCGCTGATTCGATATCCCACCACCCAAACGATGTCTTTCCCGTCGCAGATCAAGGGAATCAAATCTCTTTCCCGCCTTTCCACTTTGCAGTCGATAAAAAAGTCCTTCAGCTTCTTTTTCCCCGAAAGCCCCAGGGGCCAGAAGCGGTCTCCGTCTCGACGGTTTCTTACGATGATGCTTTGCTGGAATTTATCAAAGTCAAAATGCTTTTCAAACTTGTCTTTGCTGACTTTAGCAACTTCCTCTGCGGGAAACACCTTCAGCTCAAAGCTGGCTTTTAAGGCATGCACATAGGTGGTGTCATTCAATCGTAATTCTTCCTTGAAAGATTCAACTTCTTCTTCTCTTTCTTTGGAAAAAATCAGCTTGTCGTAACTGATTCCCGCTTGTAAGTCCATGGGTAAGTGAAGGGTTTTCCCCGTCTGTTTTTTTTCCAATAATTCCAACAGGTTTTGCACCTGCTGATAAGTTAACAGTTCTCCTTTTCCCAACAGCTCTTCCCCGGCTCTTCTAAGCATTCGTGCCTTCATGGCGGGATGCTGTTTTTCCAAAGCCGGGATAGAAAAAGATACCTGATCCTTTTTCTCAAAGTGCACAAGATCTTTATACAGGGCTTCCGCCTGTTTTTCAATGTAGTCGTAATCTTCCTTTAAAATATTCGCTGTTTTTACTAAGCTTTCCAACACCGAAGGGTTGTAGTTTTCTTCCAGATAAGGGATGAGTTCCCGTCGAATTTTATTTCGATGGTAGATACTCGTCAGGTTGGTAAGATCCGTGCGGGGCATTAGATTATGTTTCAAGCAGTATTTTTCAATTTCTTCCCGATGTACATCCAGCAGGGGACGAATCACCTTGTCCCGTTGATATTGAATGGCGGTCAGTCCTTGCATTCCCGTTCCTCTCAGGAGACGCATCAAAACCGTTTCTCCCTGATCGTTCTTATTATGAGCGATTGCAATTTTATCGGCTTCAACTTTTTTAAGTACTTCATCGAAAAACTCATACCGCAGAATTCGACCGGCCTGTTCCGAGGTCAGCTGATTTCCCTTGGCATAGGCTTCCACATCCACGCTTTTGACAAAACAGATGATGTTTAACTCATCGCAAAGATTGAGTACATACTGGGCATCCAATTGGGCTTCAATCCCACGGATATTATGATTCAAGTGCGCCCCGTATAACTGGATTCCCAGACGGGACTTCAGATTATGGAGCAGGTGAATTAAGCTGACTGAATCCGGCCCCCCGGAAACCGCTACCACTATTTTATCACCGGATTTGATCAGATGATGTTCCTCAACCGTGCTTAACAATTGTTTTAGGATTCGTTCCTCGGTTTCTTCTTTGTTTTGCATGCAATCTCCTCGCTTTACTAAATATCCTTCCCATTATGATACCATAAGATTCGCTTTTAACCTATTAGATATTCCCGTTTCCTGAAATTTTCCGACCGGAAGGGTTCCCCTCTTGATGAAAATTCTTTCAGGGTGTTTGCATCCTTTAATTTATTCGGTTAAAAAATCCATGGCAATTTTAGCATAGAGGGCGGATATTTTTCCTAATTGTGCTTCATCTATATCAAAATGAGGGTTGTGCAGATTGTAGACCAAGCCTTTGTCCTGATTATAATTTCCGATTCTCAAAAACGTTCCCGGAACCTTTTCCAAGTAAAAGGCAAAATCTTCCCCGGCCATGGAAGGTTTATTTCCCTGTATAACCTGCTCTTTTCCCAGAAGTTTTTTTGCGGAGGCCGAGGCAAAGGTCGTAAAGTTTTCGTCGTTAATGGTTGCGGGATATAAATGGGTGATGTTTAAAGAATAAGTCGCCCCATAGTAGCTGGTTACGTTTTCAACGATTTTTTCTATTTTTCCGGGGATTTCCAGTCGCAGCTCATTATTTAAGGTGCGGATCGTTCCCATTAATACCGCTTTTTCCGGCATTACATTATAGGTTTCTCCTGCCTGAAAGGAGCATATGGAAATTACGGAGTTTTCCAGGGGATCGATCATTCGGCTGGATAAACTCTGCAGTCTTTGAAGGATTTCCTGGCCGATTAAAATCGGGTCGATGTTTTCGTGGGGTCTGGCCGCATGGCCGCCTTTTCCGTAAATTTCTAAATACAGCTGTCCCGTGGATGCCATTACCGGTCCCTTTAATACTTCAATACTTCCCGTAGGGGTATCGGGCCAGACATGTCCCCCCAGTACGGCGTCCACTCTGGGATTTTCCAGCACCCCTTCTTCAATCATGGGTTTGGCTCCCCCGGTGGTCTCCTCCGCCGGTTGAAAGATAAACTTCACATTTCCCTTTAACCGGGACTGATACTTTTTGAGCAGCATTGCGGCTCCGATTACGTAGGTCATATGGGCGTCATGGCCGCAGGCGTGCATCTTTCCCGAGGTTTTTGACCGGTAAGGTTTGTCGCTTATCTCCTGTAAGGGCAGGGCGTCCATATCTCCTCGAAGGGCAATGGTTTTTCCCGGTTCTTTCCCTTTCAGCAGGGCCACTACACCGGTTTTCGCAACCCCGGTTTGAACCTCCAGCCCTAAATCCCTTAGAATTTTTGCAATGGTTTCAGCGGTTCTGTTTTCCTCATATCCCAACTCCGGATGTTGATGAAGCTGTCGGCGAAGGGTAATTAACTCTTCTATTATTTCTTGTCCCGATTCCAACCAGGGTATCTCCATAAATATCCTCCTCCATGTGTTTTATATGCATTTAGTGCATTTTTATCAGCCTTTCAAATTCCTTGCTTTCAATGCAACGTAAAAGATGCTTCCTTTTCCCAGTTCACTCTCCACCCATATTTTCCCTTTCATTAAATCCACCATGCTTTTGGCAATGGTCAAACCCAGACCGGTCCCCCCGTATCTGCGATTGAAGGCCCCTTCAATTTGTGTGAAGGGTTTGAAAATCCGTTGGGACATTTCTCTGGAGATGCCGATGCCTGGATCTTCCACGGAAAACAAAATTTCCGTATGGTATTTCGTGATTTTTCTAAGAATTGCCCGAACCTGTATTTTCCCCTCATAGGAGAATTTTATTGCGTTGCTTAACAGGTTTTCCAAGATTTTCTTTATTTTCTGGGGATCCCCTATGATAACATCCGGCAGGTTCCCGTCGATCTGCAGTTCTATCCCAAGGCCCTTTGTTTTGCCTCGAATTCTATAGATTTCTACAATTTCTTCTAGAAGTTCATGAATATTAAACCGGCTGTTTTCCAGTTTTACATTTTTGGATTCAATTTCCGATAAATCCAGAACATCCTGGATCACCCGGGAAAGATCCTTGGAAGATCGTTCAATTTCATCGATGTATTCCCGTTGCTCTTCAGTCAAATCCGTTTCTTTTAAAAGATAGACAAATCCTAACACGCCGTTCATGGGCGTGTTGATTTCATGGTTCATATTCGCCAGAAATTGACTTTTCATGCTGTTTGCCAACTGTGCCTGAATGGCTAAGCGATTGGATGCCTTAATGGCTTTTTCAAGCTTTTTATTGATGTATTCCAGTTCCACTTGGGTTCGTAACAGTTCGTCCTCTTTTTTTCTTTTTTCCGTAATATTACTGCCGATGCCTCGATATTCAATAATCTCCTGATCTTCTCCGGTTTCGGGATACTCTGTAAGCTGTAAGGTTTTAATGTTGCCATTTTTATCAAAAACTTCAATAACATAGGTTTTTTTTCCGTTGCCGGGGCTTTCATTCCTGTTGGACTTCAATCGACAGAGATCCAACTTTTTATTTGCAGGATTATTGGTAAGCAGATTTTTAAATTCCGCGATAAATTCTTCACTGGTAAATCCAAGGATGTTTTTTATAGAAGCACTCATATAACTGAATTTTCCCTCGGGTGTCCGAGAATAAAAAAAGTAATCATCGGCAAAATTTTCAACAATCTGTTGTATTTTTTCTTCGCTTTTCCAGCGTTCTTCTGTACTCATGCTGATTCCTCCATAGTCAAGATATACTGTGTAGGTTTCTACCCGATTTATCACTTTTAAAACCCCCAAAAACAAAAACTGCAGAGATTTCCATCTTTGCAGTTTCTTCACGAAGGGCAACTTCCTCATATCTTTAAGATCACTCATCTTCACAGCTAAAATTCCTATCCTCTTTACTCCATATGCTTATATCTTTCTTATGTCCTTTTTAGTATCTTTCTGATCATTTTCCTGAGCAGCAGCTGATTGTACTTTGCCACAGGGTAAAGATCCTTTACATCAAAAATAGCCGGAGCTTTAGGCCTCATAAGGGAGCCCAGCACCTGTTTCATCGTCCATTTCCCTGATCTCAGGTACTCCTTGATCGCCCAAAGATCCTCATACAGATACCAAAAGACCCGATTTTTTGTTTCTCTGACTTCCCGGTCCGGAAGGGGATTTCCGGTTAGATCCCGATAAAGGATATAGGGAATGTTCAGTCCGATTTTTTCCAACAATGTATTAAAGTTTACAATACGCACATTAATTTCCATCAAATAATACTTTTGATTCTTTTCATCCTTCTTGAACTCCAATTCTGCAAAACCTTTAAATCCGATATCCTCCAGGATTTTTTTCCCGTAATCGAAAATATCTTCGTTATAAAAATGTTCCGTATAGACGGATGCGCCGTAATCGTTGGGATAGAGTCTTAATAAATGAAAACTGCTGCAGTGACTTACCCGGCCCTCTGAATTTACATAGGCATCAAAGGTATATTTATTGGTATCCGGGCCCTGGATGATCCGTTGGACCACCACACTCAACCCTTGGCGTTCAGATTTTTCGATCGCTTCGATCAGTTCTTTCTGATCGTGCACTTTGAACAGTTTTTTACGGAATGTTTTTACAAAGCTGTGAGAGTCCACGGGTTTAACCACACAGGGATAACCGAGCTGCTCTTCAACTTTTTCAAAAAGTCTTTCCTCCGTAACTTCAAGGGTTTCCGGAACCAGAATATCCCTTTTCTTCATCATGGCATATAACCGGTCCTTATCCACAATGGCGCTTAAATAACCCTGGGAAAGATCCGGCAGCAGATAAACAGCTTTTAACCGGTCCCAATATCGATCCACGATTTCCACATAGGGATCCGCCGTGGGAATTAAAACCGGAGGTTTTTCCTGTTTCTTTCCGTATTCAATTAAATAGGTGACGAACCCTTCCGGGTCCTCCTTATAAAATGGAGCAATGAGGGACTTGGCAACATGTTTGGAATAGGAGCCATAGGCCTCTTTTTTGTTATAATCTATGGTCGTCACCGGCACATTCATTTTGCCTAAGCATCGAATGGTACTTAGTCCGATATAATAATTAGAACCTAAAACAACCGCTTGATGTTTTCCCATTCTACTTCTCAATTCCGGTTCGGGATTTTACCCCTTGTTTATAATAATGTTTGATTTCTTTCATCTCCGTGACCAAGTCCGCAGCTTCAATGATTTCTTCCTTTGCATATCGGCCGGTGATAATTAATTCGACTTTTTCATGTTTGTTTTTCATTATCTCCAACACTTCTTCTAAGGCGAAAAGATCATAATGCAGCGCAATATTGACCTCATCCATAATGACCACATCATACTTTCCGCTTTTAATAACTCCCGACATTTTTCGAAGACCCCGTTTAGCAATTTCCACATCTTCTTTTTTAGGATTATTGCAAATAAAACAATCCCGGCCATATTGCTCGATTCGAAATCCCGGCAGATAATCCATGGCTTTTAACTCGCTATAGTCCATTCCTTTAACAAACTGTCCCATAAACACTTTTTTTCCTGCGCAAACCGCTCGAAGTGCCAGACCCAGTGCTGCGGTGGTCTTCCCCTTGCCTTCTCCGGTGTATACCTGTACATATCCCTTATTCTCCATAGTTAAATCTCCTCTCCAGTTTTTTCTTAACTATATCATATTTTATCAGCTCTTTGAATATATTTAAACCATATTGTAAACGGCTCAAAAAAATTATTTATTTTTCGCGTCACAAAACATTTTTCGGGTATACATATAAAAAGTTATACAATTCAGCAACAAAATCATTACACCGAAAGGAGCATGATGATGAATAAATCCGATAACAATCCAAAGGATCCGAATAAGGTTTTAGTAAAATGCAAAGCAAATAACGGTAAGGAAGTTACGCAAGAGGAATGTGAATATTTAAATCAAAAGGACAAGGCCAGAGAAAAAGGACGGGAAAAACCACCGGAAAGATCCGCAGGAAGGGATGCCGGGAGTAAGCTGTGCATCAACTGCGATGTTTATCCCCCTTTTAATAAAATGTAATCGGTAAACTTTTTACTCCTCCCTAAAAAAGCGCCTCCCGGTATACCGGGAAACGCTTTTTTTCTGCTTTTTTTTGATGCTGTCCTTAAACCAGTTTTCTCTTTACAATTTCATCCACCACAAAGGACGCTACGTCCTCCGCATAGGATCCGGTTCCAAAACCCGCATCATAACCCAGCTCCTTGGCCAGTTCATGATTGATTCTCGGTCCGCCGCAAACCACAACGATCTTTTCTCTAAGACCTTCCGCCTCCAATAGTTCGATCAGTTCCGTCAGATTGGGAATATGAACATCTTTTTGGGTAACCACCTGAGATACCAAAATCCCATCGGCCTTCAGTTCAATGGCTTTTGCCACCAATTCTTCATTCGGCACCTGGGAACCCATATTAACCGCTTCGATTCCATTATACCGCTCCAGTCCGTAATGACCGTCGAAGCCCTTCATGTTCATAATCGCGTCAATCCCCACGGTATGGGCATCGGACCCGGTGCAGGCTCCAATAATGGTAATGTCCCGTTTGATATTTTCTTCGATAAAAGTTTCCACTTCTTTTTTCGACATGGTTTCCACATCGACTTTGGGTACTTCTATGGATGTATAATCAATGGATGCTGCACACCTGCCATAAACAACAAAGAAGGAAAAACCGGGACCCATATCCTTCATACTGACCACACTGGGCTCCTCTAACCCCATTTTCATTGCAAGACGCCGGGCGGCTTCCTTGGCCTCCTCATCCGCAGACACGGGCAGGGTAAAACTCATTTGAACCATCCCGTCATTTAACGTATCCCCATAGGGCTTAACCTTTGTTAAATCCACCTTTTCCAAACCCATTTTACGCACCTCCCTCTAACATTAAATCCACAAAGGGATTATAGTAGCCGGAATCTTTTTTCGTCACGCCGTCCAAGCCTTTTCCTCCGGTCCGCATTCTTTTAACCCCGCCGAATTTCCCTTCTTCAATGGTTTTAAAAATGCCGTTGCGCTGAATTTCAATTAACAGATCGTGGGCATTGTTTAATACGTCCTTGGCCCGGCTTTGAATGATACCGTCTTCTTTATAATAAATTTCCGAGCCCAGGTCTCTACAGTTGTTGAATATATACTTGGCATTTTCAATGGCCAAGGCCCGGTCCTGAATGTGAGGGGTGTGAATGGCCTCAGTCATCATTCCAAGGAGCTGCACCCCTTGATTGGTCCAGATGGAAATCATATTGAACATGGCGTCCTGAATGTGCCCTTTGAAAATATCTCCTGTTTTAAATTTTGTGGGAGGCATGTACTTCAGAGGGGCTTTAGGGAATATTTCCCGTGCCATCTGGGCCTGGGCAAGCTCCCATAAAAATCCGTTCTTGAGATCAGGACGCATTTCAAAGGCATGTCCCAGCCCCATTTGCTCCTCCGGAAGTCCGGCTTTTTTAGCAAACTGCTCATTAATAAACTGGGAGGCCAATACCGTATGGGCTTCTTCCACCGCATCCGCCGTGGTTAGGTAGTTGTCCTCTCCGGTATTGATCATGATCCCGGCAAATCCGTTGATAATTCTTGAAAAGTACTGATCCACTAAGGTTCGCTGCATATTGATGTCCCGGAATAAAATCCCGTATAAGGCGTCATTCAGCATCACATCCAGTCGCTCTAAGGCTCCCATGGCTGCAATTTCCGGCATGCACAGACCTGAACAGTAGTTGCAGAGATGAATGTATTTTCCCACTTCCGCTCCAACCTCATCCAAGGCCTCCCGCATAATGCGGAAATTTTCCTGAGTGGCGTAGGTTCCTCCGAAACCTTCCGTGGTGGGACCGTAGGGCACATAATCCAGTAAGCTTTGGGCGGTGCTTCGAATGACCGCGATGATGTCCGCTCCTTGTCTTGCTGCGGATTTCGCCTGCATGGCATCCTCATAAATATTTCCCGTAGCCACAATTACATAAAGGTAGGGTTTTTCTCCGTCCCCGATGTTTTTCATGTCGTGGTCTCTTCGCTCCCGGTTTTTCACAATTTTTCCCACGGTCACCTCGGCCACTTCATCAATGGCTTGATGAATATTTTTTTCATCATTGATTTCGATTTTGGTAAGATCCAGCTCCCCCCGGGATACGGCTTCTGCAATTTCCTGAGGGCTTTTCTTCAGACCCGCCATGGCATTGCCGATCCAAAAAGAGGCGCCTTTTCCCAGTCCGCCCCCTTGCTTGATGTTTTCCACCACAACGTTGGGGAGGGGAGTATCCATGTCATCCACGCCGTCAATCCCCAACAGTCTTGCAACCGTTCTTTCTACGGTAACCGTCGTATGTTCATCGATAAAGTACTGTACATCATCGGCAATGGCTTTTGCCGCCTGCCGGGCCTCTTGAATCGTATTTTGATCTAAATTCAACTTACTCTCCATCATTCACCCTCCTTATTTTTCTTCTCGAGAGATTCTTCGTGACTCTCCCCCTCCAATATTTCCTCCGCCCTTGCCAAAATGTCTTCTCTCAGACCCATAAGCCGGGCGATCATAATCGCTTCCTTGGGGACTTCCTCTTGGGGGTCCCGCTCTTCCAGGCGATAATCCATGTATTTCTCCAGTACCCCCATGCCCTGTTCCGCCAGTTCGAGCTCTTTTTTCAACTTTTCCGGCGCTGCCCCTTGAAGGCCTACCACCTGTAAATGCCGAAGATCTTTGATCCTGCTTAAACCGTCAAAGTGGGTGGTAACCACGGATATTCCCTGCAGGGTTTTAAAGTACTCAATCACCCCTCGGGAAATCGCGTATCCTTCTTTCGGATTGGTTCCCCGGGCCAATTCATCGATCAGCACCAACCCGTTTTCTTTTTTTTCATCGGTGATTTTTTTCAAATGATAGATTTCTCCGCCGAAGGTGGACAGCCCCATTTCCTGAGACTGTTCATCCCCGGAAGAAAAGTAGATGAAGGATACGGGCCCGATGGTGGCTTCCCTTGCGGGAACGTAAAGACCCAGCTGGGCCATGGAAGCAATCAGGGCAATGAGTTTTAAGGTAATGGTTTTCCCTCCCATATTGGCTCCCGTAATTAAGGTCACTCCTTTTTCCAGGGTGACATCAATGGGCATATAGGTCTTGCCTTCTTTTCGAAGCCGCTGTTCCACAAGACAGTGCCGTCCTTCGATAATCTTAATATAGGGATCATTTACGATTCGAGGCTCCACTCCGTGGATCTCATCCCCTAACAGAATTTTTCCGATGCTGAAATCCAGCTCCCCTAAAATTTGAATGTTTTTTTGTATTTCATCATAAAAGTCCCGTACCCGCTGGGATAGATTTATGCGGATTTGAAACTCCTCTTCCTCTTCCCGGATTTTTAAGTTTTGGTATTTTTCCCGAAGGGCTTTGATTTCTTCCCTTGGGCTTATTTTAAACACATAGCTTTTGAAGGTTTCCGATAAAAAAAAGACTAAATCGCTTTTTTTAAGCAATGCAATCGTTTCTTTTTTTTCCTTGGGCACCAGGATTTCATTATTTTGTTTCGGCTTAATCCCTGTGGTTTCATAAATTTCCTGTCGCAGCTGTTTATTCAGTTCCATGATTTTTCCGTCAATTTCTCTTTTTTCTTCCCGGATATCCCATAGCTTCTCCGAATAACTGTCATAAATGTAAAAGGTTTTCACCCGGCTCTTATCCGGGTCTAAGGCTTTAATCAAGGGGGCCGTGGAGGCCAGTTCGAATTTTTCCAGGGCAACTTCAGGATGCTGCATGAAAAAATCTCTCAACTCTTCCATCACCATGATCTGATTTTTTATCTCAAAAAACTCCACCTCGTTCAGCACTTCGTTTTTCATCACCCGCTGCAAAGAGCCTTTGATATCCTTGATTTCCGATAAATAGCCCTTTAAATTCCAAAGAAAGTAATCACTGCTTTTTAACCCCTTCCGGAACCTTCGAAGTTCTTCAAAGGACCTTCGAAGTTCCTGCACTTGGGATATGCCGTAGGGCACAAGTTTCGACTTTAGTTCCTTCCCGTAGTCGGTCTGTGTGGGCACCCAGTCAAGAATTTCCCTTAAGCCGATTTCCTGAAAGGTTTTTTTATCCATAAAGCTCATCATGAAAATCATCTCCTTCCAGCATTACATCCATAACCGGCAGTCCTAAGGCGTTTTTCATTTTCCGTAAAAACTCCAATGGGGGAAATTCATAGCCTTGGGGAGCATAGGGGTTGATGGAAACGGCCAGCACATGTAAGGGTTCTAAGGTTTCAATTCTAAGCCCCCGTTTTTTAAAGCGCATCCAGTCTTCCCGGGGGATAAATATTTTCGTCCCGTCCTGAACCACGAATTTCACATCTTTATAATAGGGGGTTACGGCAATCAACTCATCGACGGTTTTTTTCACCAGGGACCCGGAAAAAATAAGGTAACGGCTGTTTTCCGTTAAAGCACTGCCGATAATTCTCCCCGCACTTAAAGCGGTTTTCAGGGGCAGTTTTCGGTACTCTCCCCCCTGGTCAACAATACCGACACATCCCTCGGTAATGACTTCCTGGGCGAAATCCCGGAGGGTTTGCTCTTTTACCGCCTCCAGACCAAATAGTTCGATTTGATAAGCGGTCTCCTCGATCACCCGGTCCATGCTTCGGTTGACCACGGCCCCCGTAGCTAAAATTGTGGCTTCCGTGACGCCCGGGGAAGCCGAGGTTTTTCGGTTAATTGCCCCGTCCACCACCACTATATCCGCTCCGTAAATCAGCATCTTCTTTGCTACTTCCCGAATTTCATCGTTATTGCCGGGACCCGCAAGTTCCACCAATCCGTTTTCCCGCACTCGGCAAATCACCACGGGACCCAGGGTGGTTCGATAATTGGTGACCTCCAGGATTTCCAGTCTCGCATCACTATTGAGGAGGATGTCTTGAGCGGTGGCCACGATGGTTCCTTCCATAACATGGATGACCGGTTTGTCGGTTTTTGTTACTAAATCTTCCCGCTCCCCGTCCCGTCCAATAGACGTAAGACCCAGGCTGATGTAGCGATCATAGGCCTCTTCGATGATTTTATTCAACACAACGGTTTTCCCTGCGTTTTTCCCCATGCCAACCACCGATATTATTTGATGTTTCCCGTAGATCAGATCAACAAAGCTCAAGACTGCACCTCCCCTCATTTTTTCATTCCTTTACCTAGAATTTTCCTATTCTTTCTCTTTTATCTCAGACGCCTTAGGGCTTTTACACCGCCGGGCCTTTATTTTTTGCTTCGCTGCATTCTTTTTAACTGAGCAGGCTCCAGGGCAATTCTTCTTCCCTGCATTAAGGAAGCCACCCCGTCCAATTCCCACTTCTTTTCCTCTTTGCAAACTTCGCAGTTGCAGGATTCTTCATAATGAGTAGGCTCGGTGTAAGTGGTAATAACCCCCTCGTAATTTCGAAGAATCACCTTGTGGGGCGATTGGGAGATCATATAACTTGGCATTACGGGAATTTTTCCGCCGCCACCGGGAGCGTCCACCACAAATGTGGGCACTGCGTACCCGGAAGTATGACCCCGCAGGCCTTCAATGATTTCAAGACCCTTGGATACCGGGGTTCTGAAATGCTCAATTCCCATGGACAAATCGCACTGATAAATATAGTAGGGTCTTACTCTGCTTTTTACCAGATCATGGACAAGATCCCGCATCACATGGACACAGTCATTAATTCCCCGCAGGAGAACCGATTGATTTCCCAGGGGTACGCCGGCATTGGCTAATAAGGCTAGGGCCTCATTTGCCTCGGGGGTGATCTCCTTGGAATGATTAAAGTGGGTGTTTAACCAAATGGGATGATACTTTTTCAGCATATCCACTAAGGCCGGGGTAATTCTTTGGGGCATAACCACCGGGGTTCTTGAGCCTAGGCGAATAATCTCCACATGGTCGATTTCCCGAAGTTTAGAGATGATGTACTCTAAACGTTCGTCGGATACCAGCAGGCAGTCTCCTCCGGATAGCAGCACGTCTCGAACTTCCGGGGCGTTTCGAATGTATTCAATGGCCTGATCGATCCGATCCACCGGCTGTTCTTTATCCTGCTGTCCCGCAAAACGTCTTCTGGTACAGTGTCTACAGTACATGGAACACATATCGGTGATCAGTAGAAGAACACGGTCCGGATAACGATGGGTAAGTCCCGGTACCGGGGAATCCACGTCTTCACTTAAGGGATCCTCCATGTCCGCTTCTCCTTTTTCCAGTTCTAACCCGCTGGGAATCGCTTGCAGCCGCACGGGGCAATTTGCATCGTTTTGATCCATCAGAGCGGCATAATAAGGAGTAATCCCCATTCGCAGTGTCCCCAGGGTGGCTTTTACTCCCTGTTCTTCCTTCTCTGTTAAGTTCACCACTTTTTTTAAGTCTTCGATGGTTGTGATCCGGTTCTTTACCTGCCATTTCCAGTCTTTCCATTGTTCCTCCGTAACGTCTTTCCATAATTCAATTTCATTGTAATGTCTCATAGTCGACTACACTCCTTTTCTATTTTAAAATCCTCGAGCTTTATCCTTAACCCTTTGCTACTGATTCTTCTCTGGGATGTTTCTTTAGCTGTAAAGTTCTCGGTAGACTTCTTTCAGTTCCGGATTTTCCCGTAGTATTTGCATGGATATTTCCGCATGCCCTTTGGTGTATCCGTTGCCGATGATCATTGTGGTGTCTCTTCCCACCCCTTCCGCTCCTAATGCGGCTTTGGTAAAGTTTGTTGCCATGGAGAAGAAATAAACCAACCCGTCGGTTTTTGCCGCTAAAATACTGGCCATCTCGGTGTTGTTCACATTTACACAGTTAATCACAATATCCGCCATTTCTCCATCCGTAACGTCCGAAATTCTGTCCCGCACCCCTAAGGCGTCCGTAGCATCCACGGCGATATACGCGTCGGCCAGCCCTAAGTTTTTCGGCCGCTGCAGGCTTTTCTCACTATGACTGAGGCAAAGGACTTTTCCCGTTACCCCCGCTCTTTTTTTCGCTTCATGGAGGCATAGCATTCCGGATTTTCCCGCACCTCCGATGACCGCTACGGTGTGACCCGGTTGTACAAGTTTTGCGGTTTGGGCCGGAGCTCCCGCCACGTCCAATACGGATAGGGCTAAGTTTTGAGGCAGATCCCCGGGCAGCACCGCATAAATCCCGGATTCAAACAAAATAGCTTTTCCCGTGATATCCACCTGATCAATATCAATCCGAACCTCGTGGATTTCATCGATCACTAAGGGGGTTAGGGATAGAGATACCAAGGTTGCAATTTTATCCCCTTCCCTCAGATCTATCTTGCCCTTTAATCGGGATCCGATTTTTTCCACGGTACCGATTAACATCCCTCCGGAACCTGTAACCGGGTTTTGATGTTTCCCTCTTTCCGCCACAATCCCCTTCATGATCTCCTTAATTTTTTCAATATCTCCCCCGGCCTGTTCCTTAATCTGGGTAAAACTGGCGGAATCCACGTTTAAGGTCTCCACATTGATGCGAATCTCATTGTCGTAAATCTCCATATTGTTATCAATTTTTGTTGCCGGTTGGGGCAGTACCCCTTTTGGTTCCAATACTCTGTGGGTTCCTAAAGAACATCCTTTTTTCTCCATAATAAGCCTCCTTTAAATTTTTCACTTATAGTATTTTTATTTATCCTTACAGTGCTCCCTATTTAATCCATCCTTATATTACGTTGCAATTTCTATGCCAAGATTATAACAAACTTTTTCTTTTCCCGTTGATCTTTGTTATAAATTTAAACCCTTGGCAAATAGGGCTTTCAGGGAAACAAAATCGATCCCGGTTCTTTGTTGTGGTTAAAAGCTGCTTTGATTTTCTTGAAAACGAAAATAACCGCCCATTAATCAGCGGTTATTCCATATTTTTTAATTTTATACTGTAGGGTTTGCCGTGGAACTTTTAGTAATTGTGCAGCTTTTGTAACATTTCCCCGGGTTTCTTTCAGGGCATCCTCGATAAACTGTTTTTCCCAATTTCGCATGCTTTTTTTAAGGGAAAAATTGTAAATATCCTTGCGCTGATCTTCCGCACCAAATAAGGCTAAATGTTTCGGCAAATCTTCTTCCTTAATATAGCTGCCGTCGATCATGTTCATGGCACCTTCAAGAATATTTTCCAACTCCCGAATGTTCCCCGGCCAATGGTAGCGATAAAAGGTTTGCAGCACCCCATTGGTTACGCCCTTAACATTTTTGCCTAACCGGCGGTTGAATTTACGAATAAAAAACTGTACCAGCCCTTTGATGTCCTCTTTTCTTTCCACTAAATTCGGAACCCTGAAAGAAACAACACTGAGCCGGTAAAATAAATCATCTCGGATTTTCCGCTCTTTCATGGCATGATAAGGATCCATATTCATGGCTGCAATGATGCGAACATCCACTTTTCTCGTTTTAATATCTCCCACTCTCCGAATTCTTCCCTCTTCCAATACTCGCAGAAGCTTTGCCTGAAGTTCGATGGGCATGGAGTTGATCTCATCCAAAAATAAGGTTCCCCCATTGGCCAACTCGAAGAGACCGGGGCGGTTATCCGCATCGGTAAAACTCCCCTTTACGGTTCCGAATAAAATACTTTCTAACAAGGAGCCGGGAATGGCTGCACAGTTTTGCGCCACAAAGGGTTTGTCCCGCCGCTTACTGGCATTATGAATGGCTTGAACAATAAGTTCCTTTCCGGTTCCGGTTTTTCCATAAACAATCACAGAGGAATTGTTTTCTGCGGCTTTCATGGCTTTTCGCTTCAGTTCCACAATTTCTTCCGTACTGCCGATGATATCATTAAAGGTGTATCGGGCGGTTCCCCGCTTTTCTTCTCCGTTTTCCGGCTCCTCATAATACAGTTCTTTTTGAAGATCCACTAATTGCTCCGATAGGGCCCGGACCTTGGTAATATCCCGGGATATTTCAATGGCTCCCATAACATGACCATTTTCCAGAATGGGAATGGAGGTATTAATCGTGGTGATTTTGTTCCCCTTGAAATTTAAAAATTCCTGCTTCACATCATACATGGGTTCTCCTGTGCGAAGGACCTGGAGCAAGGTACTGGTTTTTTCCGTCAGGGAGGGATAGACACTGAGAATATGTTTCCCCGTGACTTCCTCTTGATCGATGTCCTCCATCACTAAGGCTATGTCGTTAGAATAGAGAATCTTCCCTCGGTTATCAATAATTTGAACACCTTCATCGATATTATTCAATATGGTATCCACGGTCTCTCTCGCAAAGTAATTTTCCACTAAATCACCGCCTATTTTTAAGCATTAATTTATCAAAATCGCCTATTTTTAAGCAAATTGTATCAGCTTATGTAGAAAAACACAAGTTTCTTTTCTCATTATACCACAATACCGCATAATCCCAAATCAATAAGCGAATTTTCCATATATTCCAAAGCATATGCAAAAAATTATAATAACAAGATAAAAAACAGCATAAAAAACCCACTCACAAAGAATTAAGTGGGTTTTCAGTACAGACTACCAGCCGGCAGCCTTGCCCATAAACAGGATGCTGTTTGCTTCCTCATTGGCAATAACAAACAGGAAAGGCCGGTCCGCAATAAAGCTGGGAGGATCCATGGCAGCGGATTCTGCCATTATCACAACCGTGGCCGCCGCCGCTTCACTGCCCTGTTCATTTACTTCGATGACTGCTTTATGAA
>SKRE01000167.1 GCA_007118655.1 Clostridiales bacterium
CAAAGACGGGGTCGATCAAGATCTTTTTGCTATCGATGCTCAAAAGAAAATTCGAATGCCCAAACCAGGTTAGGCTGTCCTCTTCACTGTTGATCCGCTCCCAGTCCAAGGGGGCCACAGCAACTTCTACAGAAGGAAGGCGATCTTCGTCCTGGTTGATCCAGTCCCGAACAAGGGTCCCCAGGGAGGTCAAATCCATTCCGGACTCCAGCTCGGTTTCATTGACGAATTCGCCGTCAACGTAATTGTCCAGTTGCTCGTATGCCTCCTGCTGTTCCTTGGTGGGCCGCCCGCCGAATACCGGGTGAAAGTTCATAAAGAGAAGCCCTGCGATGATTCCAACAATCACAAGGCTAAATATTGTCCATAGGAGTTTTTTAAGATACCATTTCCAGTTTCTTTTCTTTCTGAATCGGAGCTTCATTTTCTGTCCTCCTTAAATAAAGCAGCTGATTTACAATAACTCTTCGAGATACTGCTTAAACCCGATGATACGGCCTTCTATATATACCCAGCAGATAAAGTTCCCAAAACAAACTTTTTTTCAAAGCCGCTAGGAAATTATCTGATGCAGGAAGGATTATCTGTTCAGCCAAGTAATCGCCAACTGCAGAGCCGTTGCAAAACTCACCCATAACAGGTACGGAATATTTATATAGGCCACCCATTGAATATGAGGCCCTATGGCAACCATGGCCCAGATCAGGGTTATTAAGACCAATAAAATATCCATCGCTGCCAAAAGGTTGTTTTTCAGCCGGAACTGCAGCGGCGTGAAGGCAACGTTAAACACAAGATTCAGTGCAAAAGGGAGAACAATGAACCAAGTTAAGGCCCCCTGCACAAATTGTATAAAAACGCTGCCAAAAGAGACAGCGATGAGAATGTAAAGTAGGGACCACACCGGTCCAAAAATCCCTGCGGGGGGTGCCCACTTCGGTTTATTCAGTTTTGCATACCAGCTGCTGCTACCCATTATTTTTGCTCCTTCTATAGTAAATTTTTATCGATTCTTTTTTAAAAAATACGCACGGTTACCCAAACAAGGGGAAAAAAGGTACCACTGATGATTGGTATGCTAATATCCTTAAACCCCGATCATAAAATCCAGGTCGCTGTATAAACTACTCCTCCCATAATAGCGGCTAACTATTTTTTACCATATACACAAACCCTCGAAACTTAATTGCTGTATCCCGGGATCTCGCGGGATAAATGCGGGGAAATCTCATTCCTATTCCATAATTACCCGTAAAACTGATGGATATGCAAACAAAATCCCCTTGCATCTCCCAATGGAGGCTTCTCCTGCGAGTTCTCGTTCCCTTGTCCTTCCAAAGTGGACAATTTCTCCGTCCCTCTGTCCACCTCATTTCTTACAGATTAGCGATGTTTAGGATTTTGGATGTATGATCTGAAAACCGGTGGTGTCTTTCTTGGCAAGTACAATCGTCTACTCAATAACTGAATCCATTTTCGGCAGATTTCCGCAGTAAGACATACCCTCAGCCTATCTTCGAAGCACCGAAGAGGTTGGAATGACTCTCCCCTTATGACCAAATACTCTCGGGGTGCAGTAGCCGTCAAGGACCGGGGCCAACAGATTCATAATCAGTATGGCTATACCCACTCCCCCCGGCAGTGCAAAACTGTACCTTATCACCCCTGTCAGAATTCCGATCAGCAGCGCATAGTATATTCTTGCTTTGTTATTCAGTGGCCCCGAGGTATAATCCGTAACCATAAATACCGCTGCAAACATGGCGGTCCCTGTGATTACATGATACAGAGCAAATCCCGGATCCGACTCTCCAAACAATAGGGTGGTCAGAAAAAGTCCTGCAAGCATGGATACCGGCACCCAAAAGTTAATCACTTTTCGAATTACAAGGTATGCAAAGCCCAATAAAATTGCCCACTTTACCATCTCTCCCATATTCCCTCCGATGTGCCCCATGAAGGCATCATAAAAGGCAGGCGCCCCAGCGGGTATGGTTTTGCTTCCATCTCCAATAAAGCTCAGAGGCGTTGCAGCGGATACGGCATCAGGGCCGGGCAAAACCCAGTCAGTGATCAGAGGAGAGAATAGAATCTTAATCAGAACTCTCGAGAATACGGCGGGATTAAATGTATTTCTCCCGATTCCACCGGGGAGCTGTTTTATAATAAGTATCGCTACGGCAGTTCCGAATACCACCATCCAAAGGGGTGCGGTGGACGGCAGACTGAGTCCTATAAGAAGGCCCGTGACCGCAGCGGACAAGTCCTTTATCGTTACTTCCTTTTTCATGATCCTTTGATAAGCGTATTCGAAAGAAACCGCTGAGACTACACCCAGGGTCAGCATCAGAAAACTCGGGATTCCAAAGCTCCACACCGCCATCAGGGACACCGGCATCAAAGCGATTAGTACATCTCTCATGATGCCGTAATCTGTGGCTTTCGTTTTTATAAAAGGTGCATCCAAATTTTTACTCATCCTCTTTTCCCTCCAATTCTTTATTCAACTTTTGGATATCCTCAAGAAGGTTTATCCTGGAAGGACAAATATACGTGCAGATACCGCAGCTGATACAGCTTTCGGATTTTAAGTCTATCCCCATTTTATATTCCCGGTTTCTATAGGCATTGCTGATCAGTATGGGTTGGAGGCTGACCGGGCAACAGTTGACGCATTTCGCACACCGGATGCAGGCTCTTTCCTCTTCTTTAGGATGTTTTTTCAGAAAAAGCAGAGTCGTCGTATCTTTGTCCACAGGGAGGCCGATATCATCAAAGGATTTTCCCATCATAGGTCCGCCGCTGATATTCATTCGCTCCCCTTCATGAAAACCTCCGCAGGCTTCTACGATATGGTCTACGCTTGTACCTATGCGGACCATCAGGTTTTTAGGGTTCTTGATCATCGGTCCCGTGACGGTGATGATTCTTTTATGAAAGCTTTCGTTGTTGAACACTGCATCATAAATCGCCTTAATCGTGGATACATTGGACTGCAGGACGCCAATATCTCCCGACCGCTGGCCTTCTTTTATTTCCAGCCCGAGGATTTGATGTATCTGGAGTCCCGAATGACCTTGGGGATAGATTGCAGGAAGCTCATGCAGGGTGATGTGTTCAGCATTGTTCTCTTTCAGTGCCTTATTCAAAGCATCCTTGCTCTCGGTCATATGTTCCTCGACCGCTATATAGGCTTCATCCACCTCATAAATTTCATCGATCAATTGAATAATTTTCACGATTTCATTGGCATATCCCACCATACAGCGGTGGTCTGCTGTAGAATAGGGTTCGCATTCCGCTCCGTTAATAACCAGGTATTTGGATTTGTTCCGCTCCATATCATATTTAATATGTGCGGGAAATCCTGCCCCTCCCTTACCGGTGATCCCTGCCTCTTCCAGCCTTTTCATAAAGTCCTCCGTGGTGATGTTTTCATCCAGATCTTTAAGTTTTACCTTATCATCCCGATAATCATTTTCGATAATTACAGTCTCCAAATCCCCTCTGGACTCATCTTTTAGGATAGAAACCACTTTTCCCGATACCGAGGAATGTATATTAGTGGACACCCCTCCTTCACTTTCTCCCAGAAGGGTTCCGATTTTCACGAAATCCCCCACCTTTACGGTTGGCTTCGCCGGTTTCCCGATATGCATGTCCATAGGAAAGTACAGGAGTTTTGGAGCCTTTAAACTTTCTACTTTCAGATCCTTCGTCATTTCCTTATGATCCGGAATTCTAACACCTCTTACGGAAAAAAGCTTACGTATATTCATAGGTTCACCCCTTCATCCGCAGTTTATATCACTTTTTCTTATACCCTAAATATGGGTTTTTGCACAAAATATATTAAACTAAGTGCACTGGATACCAACCCAAAGTTGATAGTAGGTAAAACAACTCTAACGGTAACAGGTCACCCTGAGGAGCTGTTTCCGGGAACGCATTTACATACAGAAAAACACCCTTAAAACCTCTTAAATCATCGGTTTTCAAGGGCTTATAACATTATTGTTTCAGCAGTGCTCTGCTTAATCAATGGAATAGGTGTGGGCTTCTTTGATTAAGGCGTCTTTACCAGGTTCACGTCCTTCTTCGCCAATGCAATCCTCAAATCAATTACTCGTTCCATTTTTCGCGCGTTTCCGCTAGGGTTTTTATGCGCTCCAGAGCTTTGGGAAACCTGGTGGTGAATGTTTCTTCCTGTTCTTTTGGAACATCGGTTTTAACTATTAATGTCGTAACTCCATTTTTTTCTGTAAGAGCATAACTCTCTTTTCCCCCGGTCCACTCTTTTTCCCGTTCCTGCTTTCCGCTTTCCTTTGTATCTGCACTGTGCCTGAATAATATAAATTCATTCGGATTAAGTTTCTCTATCAGATCTGTTACGCCGAACCCGCTGACCGAGGATATAAACTGGATTTCATTTCCTTCTTGCATGACTCCCTTAAAATAGGTTCCTTCATCAATTAAGCTTGCCCAATCACGAAATGTTGCATCCTCCCAAAGAATTGTCCAGACCCTATCTTTAGAGGCGTTTATTTCAACTGAGAATTGCAGTTCTTTCATTAAAATACAACCTCCTTTCTTTGCTTCATTATATCATTGCGGGACTTGCATATTTCTTATGGATTGCGATATTTTTGGACCTTTCATTATATCGATGGACTCCTTTAAGGAGAAAATATTCCTATAATTATATAAGAATGACTTTTCTTTATTACAATTTAAGGCTTTAAGACGTCGGCCATTAGCGTCCTGATCCCCAAAGCGGACAATTACTCCGTCCCTCTATCCTCCTCTGTCCTCCTCTGTCCTCCTCTGTCACTCTGCGCTTAGGATTTTTATGCTCTC
>SKRE01000125.1 GCA_007118655.1 Clostridiales bacterium
AGGCAGTTATGGGCTTCGGTCAGCCCAAAGCCCAATGGACTGGATCGGTCCCCTGCTGATCAAACATCAAGGGGTCAGCACTTTTAGGGATATTTTGACCTATGATACTCCCCGGGAGGAACTGATCATGGACGAAAGCCCCTGGAGACTGGATGTCGTGGACCGGAAAGGTTTTTCTGAGGAAATCCGGGAGACCCGGGAAAAGAAGGCCCAGGATCTGCAGACATTTAAGGAACTGGAAAAACCGGATGGGGGTCCCCATAGTCCCTACCGTGAGACCATTCACCAAAAACTGGAATGGGTGTATCCCTATAAAAACAGCGAGAGCATTCCCTCTAAACTTACGGTGACAGACCTGAAATCCTTTAACCGGGAAGCCATGGAACGGGTAAAATACCGGGCACCCAGTTTGAAAGACCGGCCCCGATTCCTGGAAGAGCGAAAGGCCTTTGAGGGAAAAGAATTGGGAACCATTTTGCATTTTTATATGCAGCATTTGGATTTTCATGATACCGAAGATCTTTCGGCACTGGAAAGGCAAAAAGATCGAATGGTTGCCCGGGGCCTCCTTCGGGAAGAGGAAGGGGAATCCATAGAACTGGAAAAAGTAGATGTTTTTCTCCAAAGTCCTCTGGGTCAACGTATGAAAGGGGCGGAAAAGATTCATCGGGAGGAACCCTTTAATATCTGGAAAAAAGCCCGGGACCTGTCTGAGGAGCTGGAGGGCTGTGAAGACAAAGTACTGATTCAAGGGATGATTGACTGCTACTTTGAAGAAGAGGGAGAGTGGGTGCTGGTAGACTACAAAAGCGATTACCTGTGGGAAGGGAACCGCAGGGAAAAAATCGAAACCTATAAGCCTCAGCTTACCCTTTACCGGGAAGCGTTGGAGTCAATTACCGGAAAAAAAGTAAAAGAAACGATTATACATTTTTTCTATACGGGAGAATCCATCGAAATATAATCTGTGAACCGGTAAATATAATATCGATGGTTAATTGGCAGATACAATTGGAGGGATAAGAATGAAAGAGACAGGAATACCGATGCACCAGTTGGAAAAAGCCCGGGAACGCTTAAAAGACCGGGCGAAAATCACGCCCCTGCTTCGGGGGGAAACCCTGGATAGGATGATCGGAGCCCAGGTTTATCTGAAACCGGAAAATCTGCAGATCACGGGATCCTTTAAAGTTCGGGGGGCCACCAATAAAATGCTCACATTAAGTCGGGAGGCGCTTGAAAAAGGGGTCATTGCCGCCTCTTCAGGAAATCACGCTTTGGGCGTCAGCTACGCCGCGAAGGTGTTGAACACGAGAGCGGTCATCGTAATGCCCGTGGATGCTCCGAAAATAAAACAGGCCAAAGCCAAGGCCTTAGGAGCGGAGGTGATCCTTTACGGCACCACCTCCAAGGAACGTTACGATAAGGCGGAAGAGTTGATTGAAGCTCATGGATATACGTTGATCCATTCCTATGCCGATGAAGATTTGATGGCCGGTCAGGGAACTATCGGTTTGGAGATCCTAGACGCGTTGCCCGAGGTCGACCTGGTTGTGGTACCCTTAGGAGGCGGCGGTCTGCTGTCCGGGGTGGTAAGTGCCCTCAAAGGAAAAAATCCCAATATCAAGGTGGTGGGAGTGGAAACCGAAGCGGTGCCCCGATATACCGTAAGTCTTAAAAAAGGAGCCCCCACCACGGTTAAGCTCAACAACACCTTTGCCGACGGACTGAAGGTGGTGGAGCCGGGGAAATTAAATTTTGAAATCATCAGGGCCCTGGTGGACCAGGTGATTACCGTAGGGGAAGAGGATCTCCGTCGAGGGGCAAAGGCCCTGTACATGGAAAGCAAGCTTGTGGTGGAGCCTTCTGCAGCGGTGGGCATCGCTGCGGCCCTGGGTGGCAAACTAACAATGAAAAAGAAGGATAAGGTATGTTTTCTTCTCAGCGGGGGAAATGTGGATGAAGAGAAAATGATCCAAATTCTGAAAGGGTGATGTTATGAAAACCATTGATTTTCACTGTGATACGATGCTTAGAATTTTTGAAAGCAGCCGGGGAGCAGGATTAAAAGAAAACGACTTTCAGGTGGATATTGAAAAGCTTCAACGGGGACAGATACTGGCCCAGTTTTTCGCCCTGTTTTTTGAGCTGGATGTTGTAAGGGAGAAAAAGAAAAGCCCCTTTGACCATACTTTGGAAATGCTCGAAAGATTTGAGGAGGAACTGAGAAAAAACGCCAAGGACATTGCCTTAGCCCAAAGGTGGGAAGACCTTGTGAAAAATGAAAAAGAGAAAAAAATCTCCGCTTTTTTAACCATTGAAGAAGGGGAAGCCATAGAGGGAAGTCTTGACAAGTTAGCCTTTTTTCACAAAAAAGGGGTTCGGCTGATTACCCTTACCTGGAACTTTGAAAATCAAATCGGTTTTCCCAATACACAATATAAAAATCAGGACCGGGGATTAAAACCCTTTGGAAAGGACGTCATCGAAGGGATGAATCACTTAGGGATGCTGATCGATGTTTCCCATCTGTCGGACCGGGGTTTTTGGGATGTGGCGGAACTGTCTAAAAAGCCTTTTATCGCCTCCCATTCCAATGCACGGAGTGTGAAGTCCCATCCGAGGAACCTTTCCGATGAGATGCTAAAAGCCCTCGGCAATGGAGGAGGCGTCACGGGGTTGAACTTTGCCCATTATTTTTTGAGCAGCGACGGCATAAGTAAAATCGAACCGATGCTTAAGCATATGAGACATATTATTAACGCAGCGGGCATCGAAGCTTTGGTTTTCGGAACCGACTTTGACGGAATCAGCGGAGAGTTGGAAATCGAAAACATCGGAGAAATCCAGGGTTTGATAGAAGCCATGGAAAAAGGCGGTTTTTCAGCGAAGGAAATTGAACATATCACCCATAAAAACGGACTTCGTATCATTGAAGAAGTACTGGGTTAAAGGCGTTTTTTCAAGGACTTACCAGTTGTGAAAATCGACGTGCTGTATTACAATAGAAAGCAACGAAGAAAACAATTTTATGGAACAGGGAGTGATGGAAGATGGAAAAAATCATTGATATGGAACAGGCAATATCTTATGTTGAAGACGGCATGACCATAATGATCGGAGGTTTTTTAGGAAATGGATCTCCTGATCAGCTGATTGAAGGTCTTTTGCAAAAAGGAGTTAAGGATTTAACCCTGATTTGCAACGACACCGGTTTTCCGGATCGAGGCATTGGGAAGCTTGTGGTCAACAAACAGGTAAAAAAAGTGATGACTTCCCATATCGGAACCAATCCCGAGTCGGGCAAACAAATGCACAGTGGAGAGATGGATGTTCGTCTGATTCCCCAGGGAACCCTGATAGAGCAGATTCGATCTGCAGGCGCGGGCCTTGGAGGCTTTTTAACCCCGACGGGAGTAGGTACCGTAGTGGAAGAAGGGAAAGAGGTTGTGGAAGTCGACGGGAAGGATTATTTATTGGAGATGCCCATAAAGGCGGATCTGGCCCTTATAAGAGGAAGCATAGTGGACACCAAGGGAAACATCTGGTATCGGAACTCTACACGAAACTTTAACCCGGTAATGGCCATGGCGGCGGATCGGGTAATTGTGGAAGCGGAAGAGGTAGTGGAAGTGGGAGAAATCGATCCGAACAATGTGGCAACACCCCATATTTTTGTAGATCATATTGTAAGGGGGACGGTATAATGGACGTAAGAGAAAGAATTGTAAAGCGGGTAGCAAAAGAACTGAGGGACGGAGACATTGTCAACCTTGGAATAGGCATGCCTACGAAGGTAGCCAATTATATTGAAGATGATGTGGAAGTGATTTTTCAATCGGAAAATGGATATATCGGCATGGGAGGAGCTCCCGAAGCAGGCAAGGAAGATCCGGACCTGGTGAATGCCGGAGGAATGCATGTCACCGTGAAAAAAGGCGCGGCATTCTTCGACAGCGCGACCTCCTTTGCCATTATCCGGGGAGGACATGTGGATGCTACGGTTCTTGGAGCCCTTCAAGTGGACCAGGAAGGAAATCTTGCCAACTGGATGATTCCGGGGAAAATGGTACCGGGCATGGGCGGCGCCATGGATCTGGTCGTAGGGGCTAAAAAAGTGATTGTGGCCATGGAGCATACGGCCAAGGGCAGTCCGAAAATATTAAAGCAATGTCAACTGCCCCTTACGGCAAAAAAAGAAGTGGACCTGATTGTAACAGAAATGGCGGTGTTTGAAGTTACGGAGCAGGGACTGATTCTTAAGGAGCGGGCGAAGGAAGTCACCTTGGAGGAAATCAAAGAATTAACGGAAGCGGACTTTACCGTAGCGGAACCCTTAGGAATTATGAATCCCTAAGTAATAAACAAATATTTGGAACCACTCCCGGAAGGATACCCAAGGGAGTGTTTTTTTTGTGCTAAACACAGTAAAAGCACTGAAAAACCTTGCATGAAACAAATGTTCGTTATATAATGAAAACATCAACCGGCATTGGAGTGGACCGTCATGATGGGAAGAACCCACGCAGCATTTGGAGTTTTTACAGTATTATTTACGGGAACAGTCATGGGATTGTCCTTTTACGAGCATGAACTGAACGTGATTTCCATCGGATTAGCCCTGTTAGGAGCCCTTATACCGGATATGGACATGGGAGGGGCCACTCTGTCGAATAATTTCGGGATTGTGAAAGCGGATTTGGTGGAGAAAGTCTGGTTCCTGCTCTTAGGAGTATTATTGGTAGCGGGGTATATATCCTTTGGAAACACCCCTATTTTTTATGGAATTATATTTATGATATTTATGGGTTTTGTGATGTCCAAATCCTTTGCGAAAAAAGGATTTCGCAC
>SKRE01000102.1 GCA_007118655.1 Clostridiales bacterium
CCCTGGATGTTGCTTACCACTGCCTCAGCAGCCTCCAGTTCTTGGAAATAAACGATATAGGAGTTCGGCAGCGGGTTGTTTTCTAAGGTATCCAGTAAATACCCCTGCTCGCCCCAACTTTCTTTCATTTTCCCCAAGGCATCTTCCTGGGACTCGTACTCCACATAGGCGACCCCTTGAATGCTTTCCAGTTCTGCTCCGATGCTGTCAATCTCTTCATTTTCCAGTTCCTCTTCCAGATAAACCTGAATGTTGTCAAACTGGCTTTGTCCCATTAAAGCAATATTGTTCATATTGATTACCAAGGTGATGATTACACCTAAAACCAATAATGATGCGGTTACAGAACCGATGGAAGCAATGGACATCCCACGATTTCTCCAAAGTCCTATAAATCCTTGTTTCAACATGTATCCTATGGTTTTAATCTTCATAGCCATATGCTCCTTTCTTATCGTCCCGAATCACTGAGCCCTTTTCTATGGCTATTACCCGCTGCTCCATCACGTTTACTATATCCTTCGCATGGGTGGCCATAATGATCGTGGTTCCCCGCTGATTGATATGACGCAGCACCCGCATAATTTCCCAAGCGGTATCGGGATCAAGGTTCCCCGTAGGTTCATCGGCAATGACAATACTTGGATTATTAATGATACTTCTGGCAATGGAGACTCGCTGCATTTCTCCTCCGGAAAGTTCATTCGGATATTTTTTCGCTTTATCACTTAGTCCCACCAATCCTAACACCATGGGAACCTGTCTTCGGATATCCCGACTTTTGGCTTCCACGATTTCCATGGCAAAGGCTACATTTTCGTATACGGTTTTATTAGGCAGCAATCGGAAGTCTTGAAAGATCACACCGATACTTCTACGTAATATTGGAATCTTTCGGTTCGATATATCGGTGATATCTTCATCGTTTAGTATGATTTTTCCCGAAGTTGCTTTTTCCTCATGCAGCAATAATTTTATAAAAGTAGATTTACCGGCTCCGCTGGGACCTACTAAAAAGACAAACTCTCCTTTTTCAATCTTTATGTTAATATCTTCTAACGCCACTACTTGTTGTCGATAGGTTTTTCCGACATTTTGAAATTCGATCAATCTGAATCATCTCCTACTGTATAGTGTTATTCGACAAAAAACGACCATTTCCTGCTTTATTAAAGCAATTCTATAAAATTCTATGAAATTTTTATTGTTTTTTTTGATTTGCATCAACTTCTTATCTATTATAACAGCCTTTTTTTATAAATTCCAATTGAATTAACAATTAATCCCGGATAAATGTTAAAATAAGACCAAAGGAGGAGTTTAAAATGCGATTACTTAAGAAAGAGATCCGCAAAAAAATGATCCAACAACGGAAATCCCTAAACAGCAAGGATTTAAGCGATAAAAGCCTTGCGATTTTTCGACAATTACAGGGTTTAGAGACCTATAAAAACGCAACAAATCTGATGACTTATGTTCCCTTTCAGGATGAAATTCACACCACATTATTAATTGAAGATTTCCTTGAAAGAAATCTGCAGGTTTTTATCCCCGTCACAAAACCGAAGGAAAAACAGATTATCATCTCCGAACTGTTGGATTTGGAGAAGGATCTGGAGGTCGGACATTTCGGGGTTTTGGAACCGAAAGCCTATGCTTTTCGTCCAAAGGATCCAAAAATACTTGATCTGGTCATTGTTCCCGGGTTGGCATTTACAAAGAGCGGCTACCGCATCGGCTTTGGGGGAGGATACTACGACCGATTCCTCCCGACCTTAAAACACAAACCTGCTACAATCGCCTTGGCCATGGACTTTCAAATTGTGGATTCCCTTCCCATTAATGATTATGATATTCCCGTTGATATGATTGTTACCGAGAGTCAAATCATCGAATGCAAAAAGCATCGATCGGAGCAATGATTCGTAAAATCATCAGGAGTAGTAAAAATATAAAAAGCACGGAAAAAGAATAATCTTTTTCCGTGCTTTTTATATGGCTTTCGAAACACAAAGGGCTTGCATTTTAAAGCTGTATCGGGGGTATCTTTTAACTTGTTTTAGGATTCTTTTTCTTTCTGACTGTCATTTTTACCCTCTTCATGGACTTTCCGCAACTTTTCTGCAACTTTTCGATAGATGGTTCCCTCCGGATAATGTCCTTCCTCATCACACTTTCCAGCGGGCATTCCTGTTAGAATTTCAATGCCTTCATCCACATGGTTAATGGCGTAGATATGAAATTTCCCTTCTTTCACCACTTCAATAACCTCATCTTTAAGCATCAGATTTTTCGCATTTTTCTCGGGGATCATCACCCCTTGTTCACCGGTCAGACCTTTAAGCTTACATATATCATAAAAGCCTTCAATTTTTTCGTTCACGCCGCCGATGGGTTGGATCTCTCCTTTTTGGTTAACGGACCCGGTTACTGCAATCCCCTGTTTCAGCGGAATATCCGCTATGCTTGACAGGATCGCATAAAGCTCCGTACTGGATGCACTGTCGCCGTCAATCACTGAATAGGTCTGTTCAAAGCTAATGCTTACGGAAAGGGCCATGGGATTTTTTTGAGCAAATTTTGAGCCTAAATAACCGCTGAGAATTAAGACGCCTTTATCATGGATATTCCCACTCTGCTTTACCTCCCGTTCCACATTGATGATTCCGGATTTCCCTTTATAGGTTGATGCCGTAATCCGGCTGGGTCTGCCAAAGGAGTGCTCTCCGGTACCCATGACTGCCAATCCGTTAATTTGTCCGATTTTTTCCCCTTCAACGTCGATTAGCAGGGTACCCTCTTCAAACATTTCATTGAGCTTTTCTTCGTATTTGCTGTTTCGATAGATTTTTTCCTGTATGGCTTTTTCCACATGTTTCTCTCCCACTTGAGAAGCTTTTTCCACTGAAGCCCAGGCATCGGCTTCATACAGGATCTCTACAATCTGATTGAAGCGGGAGCTCAGTTTTCTCTGATGGTCTGCAATTCTGGAACTGTAGTCGATCACCCGTTTTACTGCGTACTTGTCGAAATCCAGCAACTTCTGTTCTTCACAATGGGCGGAGATAAAGCCCGCCATTTTCATCATATGGTCCTGGGTTTTGTCCATTTCCACATCGAAATCCGACATAACTTTAAACAATTTTTTAAAGTCTTCATCATGAGAAAACAGTAAGCGATAAATGTAAGGGTCTCCGATTAGAATTACTTTGATATCTAAGGGAATCGGTTCCGGCTTAATACTGGAGGTGACCACCTGCCCCCACTGCTTGCCCATATTTTCTATATTGATCTCTCCGGTTTTTAAGGATCTTTTTAAAATTTGCCAGGCAAAGGGCTCCGTCAGGATTTCCCGGGCTTGAATAATTAAAAAACCTCCGTTGGCTTGGTGCAGAGACCCCGGTTTGATCTGAGTAAAGTCGGTTTTGAGGGCTCCCATCTCATTTTTGTACTCAATACTCCCTAAAAGATTATAGTAACTGGGATTGGTTTCCTGTATCATCGGAGCGTGTTCTTTTTGCTCGTTATCAATGAATAGATTGACTTGATAACGGTTCATAAAATTGCCCTTGGGTTTCATCTGCATCAGCAGCATTTCCTGAGGACTCTGTCCTCCTTTGGATTTGCCGTTTTTAAACTGTTTGAGATGCTCTAGAATATCCTGTTCCAGGGTATTTAAGTAGTCCACTATTTTTTCTCTTTTACCATAGGTCCGGATAAGGTCTTTAATGTATTCATTAATCACATAGTAACAAATCCGCTTTTCCAGTTTTTTGATCTCCTCCCGGGCATTTTCTTCGAGGTCACGGAGCTCGTTAAAAAGATCAATGGTATCCAGGTTCAGTTCCTCGGATTTTTCCCGAAGTTCTTGAATTTCTTCCGTACTAAGCTCTTCGTACTCTTCCTGGCTCATAGGCTTCCCGTCACTTAAGGGTGCAGTGACAAGGCCCTGCTCTGTTTCCCGAAAAACAAAACCGTGCTCCTTAGCGATCTCATTAAGTTTTTTAATGATTTCGTTATGCTGTTGCTGGAACTGCTGATGAATCTCACTCTTTTGAGTTTCATAATCCGTTCCGGAAAAGGCATTCGGAATCTCTTCCAACAGTTTTTCAATCACATCTTCCAGATCCTTTTTAAATTCCTTCCCCGTACCTTTGTCCAGAGAAAGGGCTTTAGGCCGATCCGGTGCGGAGAAATTATAAACATAGACCCAATCATCGGGAGCCTTCATGTCTTTTGCATGTTCTTTTGTAATGGACCGGGCATAACTGTTTCTTCCGGTTCCGCTCAATCCGGAAATATAAACATTGTACCCTTTTTTCTTTACGTTCAGTGAAAATTCCAGGGCCTTTGCCGCTCGCTCCTGTCCAATGATTCCCTTAAGAGGTTTTAAGTCTGCGGTGGTTTCGAAATTCAAATTCTCAACATTACAGTGACTGGTAAGTCTCTCCGGCTGCAATTTAAATTTTTCAAACATACCTTCACATCCTTTTTCTGGTTTTATGTATGTATACCTCTTTTTTTGTTTTTTAAAAGTAATTTCTAAAATAAAGTACTACAGCATCAACCCTAAGCGAATGGTTAAAATACTCAGAATCACAAAAAGAAGCTTTTCCATCTTTCCCCCGGTTTTTATATAAAGAGGAAACCGGAATTTTTTATCTAAGGGCCACAGCAGTCTGACGCCCTGTTTGGTAGCCATATCGGAAAATATATGCGACGCCATTCCCACGCCCAGGATAATGGTGTAATCGGAGTATCCATAACTCCTTGTGATTCGGCGGGCCGCAAAAATCACTAATGCTAAAAACAACAGAGAATGAGACATTCC
>SKRE01000001.1 GCA_007118655.1 Clostridiales bacterium
AAAAAGTGGATTTCAAAAGAAGTCGATCCTATCATATAATAATCCTGGCAAAGAATATGGTGGGGCTGAAAAACCTGTATCAGCTGGTGTCGGCCTCCCATATGGACTATTTTTACAAAAAGCCCCGAATTCCCAAGAGTCTGATCCGCCGTCACCGGGAGGGACTGATTTTAGGTACCGCCTGTGAGGCGGGAGAGCTTTACCAAAGCGTCCTGAAAAATGATCCGCCGGAAAAGACCGGGGAGATTGTAAAGGAATACGATTTTCTCGAGGTGCAGCCCCTGGAAAATAACCGATTCTTAGTGGATAAAGGATTCCTGCGGTCCACGGGAGATCTGGAAAATATCAACAAGCGCATTATCGCCCTGGGTGAAAAGTATGAAAAACCCGTGGTTGCTACGGGAGACGTACACTTTTTAAACAAAGAGGATGAAATTTACCGAAAAGTCTTAATGACCGGTCAAGGGTTTGACGATGCGGGGAATCAACCGCCCCTGCATTTAAAAACCACGGGGGAAATGCTTTCGGATTTCTCCTATCTTTCCAGGGAAAAGGCCCGGGAAATTGTCATCGACAACCCGGCAATGATTGCGGATTCTGTGGAATCCATCAAACCCATTCCCGACGGCACGTTTCCTCCGGAGATTGAGGGTTCCGAGGAAAATCTTCGACAGATGTGTCATAATAAAGCCAAAAGAATCTACGGAGATCCCGTGCCGGAACTGGTAATCAATCGACTGGATAAAGAGTTGAACTCTATTATTTCCAACGGCTATGCCGTTTTGTACGTGATTTCCCAAAAACTGGTAACCAAATCCTTGGAAGACGGATATTTAGTAGGTTCACGGGGATCCGTAGGCTCCTCCTTTGCTGCCACCATGAGTGATATTACGGAAGTGAACCCGCTGCCCCCTCATTATGTCTGCGGCAGCTGTCAACATTCCGAATTTTTCACTGACGGATCCTACGCCTCGGGCTTTGACCTGCCGGATAAAAAATGTCCGAAGTGTGAAAGTGAACTTACCAAGGACGGCCATGATATTCCCTTTGAAGTATTTTTAGGCTTTGAAGGAGATAAGGAGCCGGATATTGACCTGAACTTCGCCGGTGAATATCAAAGCGTCGCCCATCAATATACGGAAGAACTCTTTGGAAAAGGAAAGGTTTTTCGGGCGGGCACCATCGGCACCATCGCCGATAAAACCGCCTACGGATTTGTTCGTAAATACCTGGATGAAAAAGAAATCATCTCCAACCGGGCGGAGATCAACCGTCTGGTAAGCGGTTGTACGGGAGTGAAAAGAACCTCGGGACAACATCCCGGGGGGGTAATGATTGTGCCCAAGGATAAGGACATTCATGATTTCTGTCCCATCCAATATCCTGCAAATGATTCCAAATCCGGGGTCGTCACCACCCATTTCGACTACAACGCCATTAGCGGCCGGCTGTTAAAGTTGGATATTTTAGGCCATGACGGACCCACGGTCATTAAAATGCTGGAGGATTTAACCGGAACCGATGCCCTGAAGTGGCCCCTGGATGATGCCCGGGTCCTCAGTCTCTTTACCGGTACCAAGGAACTCGGTGTGAATCCCAAAGAGCTGGGCTGCCCTGTGGGAACCCTGGGAATCCCGGAGTTCGGAACAAAATTTGTACGGCAGATGCTGATGGACACCAAACCCTCCACCTTCGGAGAGCTGGTCCGAATCAGTGGACTGTCCCATGGAACCGATGTGTGGCTGAATAATGCCCAGGATCTGGTTCGAAATAAAGTCGTGGAGCTCAAGGATGTTATCTCCACCAGAGATGATATTATGAACTACCTGATATTAAAGGGACTGCCTTCCAAACTTTCCTTTAAGATTATGGAAAAGGTCCGTAAAGGAAAAGGCATTACCGAGGAGGATGAGGCCGCCATGGTGGAGAATCAGGTGCCCGATTGGTACATTGACTCCTGTAAAAAGATTAAATACATGTTTCCGAAGGCCCATGCGGCAGCCTATGTGATGATGTCCTTTCGAATTGCCTGCTATAAGGTCTATCATCCGGAAGCGTTTTATGCCACCTACTTTACCACAAAAGCCGAGGATTTTGATGCAGGGCTGGTAGTAAAGGGTGTGGAAGCCATGAAGGAAAGAATTAAGGCTATTGAAAGTCTCGGCAATGACGCCACCGCCAAGGAGAAAAACCTCCTAACGGTTCTGGAGGTGTCCCTGGAGATGTATCTTCGGGGGATTGAACTCCTGCCCGTGGATCTTTACAATTCCGATGCGGACCGTTTCCAAATTCTGGAGGGGAAACTGCTGCCTCCCTTAAAATCCTTACAGGGTGTAGGGGAGAATGCGGCGAAAAACATCGTAGCGGGAAGAGACTTAGGGGAATTTTTATCGATTCAGGATCTGGTTCAAAAGACCAAGGTTTCCAAAACCGTAATCGAGGCCCTAAAGGAAAACCGGTGCATACTGGACCTCCCTGAAACCAATCAATTATCCCTATTTTAACTTGTACAATCAGGGGGATTATGATATACTGATTGTAATCAGAGGACTTTACCGTGGAAGAGTGGGAGCAACATACCCACTCTTTGCTATTTATACTAATAAAAGTGCGTCAACAACAGATGAAAAAAATAATAAAACCTTCAAAGGAGGTACGAAATTTGAAAAGAAAAGAAGTGGAAGAGCGGGTGGAATCCTTGGTGCTTTCAGCCCTGGATCAAGCTTTCGAACTGGTGGATGTGGAGTATGTAAAAGAGGGACCCCATCGGTTTTTACGGATTTATGTGGATAAAGAAGGGGGTATTACCCTGGAGGACTGCCAAAAAATCAGTGAGAGCGTAAGCGGACCCTTGGACAAGCAGGATTTTATTGATGAAGCCTATTTCCTGGAGGTTTCCTCTCCGGGACTGGACCGACCGTTGAAAAAGGACGAGGATTACCATCGTTTTAACGGAGAAAATATTGAAGTAAAGCTCTATGAAGCCATGAACGGAGAAAAGGTTTATGAAGGGGAATTGTTAGGGTTTTCCGATGATACGGTGGAAATGATGACCGACAAGAAGGAAACCGTGAAAATTCCGAAAAGCAAAATTGCAAGTGCCAAGCTGGCAGTAAAACTATAAGGGGGTAGCAGGATGAAGTTGGAATTTATCAACGCCCTTGAAGAAATTCAACGGGAAAAAGGGGTTTCTAAGGAAATACTGTTGGAAGCCATTGAAGCAGCCTTAATATCAAGTTATAAAAGAAACTTCGGATCCTCTCAGAATGTTCGTGTAAACATTGAAGAGGACACGGGAGAAATTCAGGTGTATTCCCAGAAAAACGTGGTGGAAGTGGTAGAGGACGATACCCAGGAAATCACCCTGGAAGAAGCCAAGGAAAAGCACCCCAATTACGAAATCGGGGACATCGTGGAAGAGGAAGTAACCCCGAGAAACTTTGGGCGAATTGCCGCTCAAACCGCAAAACAAGTAGTGGTGCAGCGAATCCGGGAAGCGGAGCGGGGGGTAGTCTACGATGAGTACGTCAATCGTGCGTCGGAGATTATCACCGGAACGATTTCAAGGGTTTCCAAAGGGCTGGTATTTGTAGACCTTGGAAAAACCGAAGGGATTTTAGAGCCCAACGAACAGGTGCCCACGGAGGAATATATTCATAATCAACGGATCAAAGCCTATATTCTGGAAGTTAAAAGAACCACCAAGGGACCCCAGATTCTTCTCTCAAGAAGTCATCCCGGGCTGGTAAAGCGTCTGTTCGAACTGGAAGTACCGGAAATTCATGACGGTGTAGTGGAAGTCGTGGGAATTTCCAGAGAAGCGGGCTTTCGTTCCAAGCTGGCGGTAAAATCCTTAGATGAAAACGTGGACCCCGTAGGAGCCTGTGTAGGTCATAAAGGAAGCCGGGTGCAGAGGATTGTGGAAGAACTCAGCGGCGAGAAAATGGACATCATCAAATACAGCGATGATCCCGGAGAGTTTATTACCGCAGCCCTTAGTCCATCCAAAGTGGTCAAGGTTATGACCAGCGACAAGGATAAAGCCGCACGGGTCATTGTTCCCGACTATCAGCTATCCTTAGCCATCGGTAAGGAAGGGCAAAACGCCCGACTGGCAGCGAAGCTTACGGGATGGAAGATTGACATAAAGTCCGAAACCCAGCACAAAGAAGCCGGGTCTCCCCGCTATGGTGAAGAGGAAAAAGCGGAGACCGCTGAAGCCTTGGAAAATAGTGAAACTGACCTGACGGAAGAAAACTCCCCGGAGGAAGAAACCGCGGCTGTTAAGGATTCCCCGGCAGAGGCTGATCTTAAAAACTTGGGGGAAGAAAATTCGGACAAAGAAACCAAGGAAGAAGCAGATCAGGGAACTGATCAAGACCCGGATCAAGATGAAGACCCTAAAGATCAGGAATAAGAGGTGATCCCATGAAAAGTCGGAAAACCCCACTTCGAAAATGTATCGGATGTGGAGAATTAAAGGACAAACGGGAACTTATCCGGGTGGTTAGAAACAAAGAAGGGAAGATTTCCCTGGATACCACCGGAAGAGCCCAGGGCAGAGGCGCCTACATTTGCGCGGAAAAAGCCTGTTTACAAAAGGCCATCGAAAATCGGGGACTGAACCGTTCCTTTAAATGTGAAGTGCCGAAAGAGGTATACAATAAACTGTTAGAGGAGATTCCCGTCGATGAATCATAATCAAAAGTTATTAGGTCTTATAGGTTTAGCCATGCGGGCAGGACAAGTGGTCTCCGGTGATGAAGGAGTCCTTGCCGCCGTTAAGAGTCAAAAGGCATCGCTTGTTATTATTGCGGTAGATGCTTCCGATGGTACGAAAAAGAAATTTACGGATAAAAGCAGTTATCGAGACATACCCTGCCGGATCGCTTTTGAAAAGGACGTCCTGGGGCATGCCATCGGGAAAAAAACTAGGGCTGTTGTAGGGATTGTAGATCCCAATTTCGCAAAAAAAATGCTGGAGATGATCGATTGCAGTCACTAGCCTAAACTATAGGGGGTGTTTGATTTGTCAAAGGTCAGAGTGTACGAATTAGCAAAAAAGCTGGAGATGAGTTCAAAGGAACTGATCACAAAATTAGAAGAGCTTTCCATTGAGGTTAACTCCCACATGAGCAGTTTGGAAAAAGAGGAAGTTAACATTATTGAAGAGCTTTTTGCCAAGCCCGAAGATGCAGGAAAAAAAGCGGAAGCAAAAACCCAGAAGGAAAAAGAGTCGGAGAAGAAAGCGGCGGAACCGAAAAAAACCAACAAAAAAGCCGGCAGGAAAAAGCTTTCAAAAAAGGAACGAAAGAAACAGTATGCACAGGATAAAGAAAACCGTGAAGAAAAAAGTGAAGGAAAGAATGAGGTGGATGACATAATCGAATTAGAAGAAAAGATCATCGTAAAGGATTTAGCAGAAAAACTGGACAAAAACCCCAATGAAATCATTGGGAAACTGGTACAGCTGGGAATTATGGCGGCAATCAATCAGGAAGTGGATTTTGAAACCGCGGAATTAATCGCCAGTGAGTACGACATTGAAGTATCCCTGATCGAATCGGAAGAAGAAGTGGAAGATCCGGAAGAATTTTTAAGTTTTGAACTTGAAGAGGACGATCCTGCGGATCTGGAATTCCGATCCCCGGTAATCAGCGTCATGGGTCATGTAGACCACGGAAAAACCACGTTGCTGGACGCCATTCGAAAAACCAAGCATGTGGATACGGAAGCCGGAGGAATTACTCAGCATATCGGAGCCTCGGAGATTATGATCAATGATCAAAAGATTGTATTCCTTGACACTCCGGGACATGAGGCCTTTACTTCCATGCGGGCCCGAGGAGCGAAAGCTACGGATATCGCAATACTGGTTGTGGCCGCCGATGACGGGGTAATGCCTCAAACCATTGAAGCCATTAACCATGCAAGAGCTGCAGAGATTCCTATGATCGTTGCCATAAACAAGATCGATAAACCGGGAGCCAATCCCGACCGGGTAAAGCAGGAACTTACGGAACATAATGTGGTTATTGAGGATTGGGGCGGCGATGTTATTGCCGTGGAAGTATCCGCCATTGAAGGTACGGGCATTGATCAATTACTGGAAACCATTATTTTAGTTGCGGAAATGGAAGAGCTAAAGGCGAATCCCAAGAGAAAAGCCTTAGGGATCGTTATCGAAGCCAACTTGGATAAAGGCCGTGGAGCCGTGGCTACCGTGCTTGTGAAAAACGGAACCTTAAATATCGGCGACAATGTGGTTGTCGGCCTGGCTTCAGGGAAAATCCGAGCCATGGTTAACGACTCGGGAAAACGACTGAAAAAAGCGGGTCCAGCCACAGCCGTGGAGGTCACCGGACTGTCGGAAGTACCTAAGGCGGGAGACAAACTCATCGTTGTAGACGACGAGAAAATGGCCCGAAATATTGCGGCAAAACGACAAAGCAAGCTTAAATTAGATAAAGTAAAATCCGATAAACGGGTATCCTTGGAAGATTTATATGATCGTATGAAAGAAGGGGAACTGAAGGAATTAAACATCATCGTAAAAGCGGATGTTCAAGGTTCCGTAGAGGCCGTACGACAATCCTTAATCAAACTTTCCAACGAAGAAGTGGTAATTAAGCCGATTCACGGTGGAGTCGGCGCCATCACCGAGACCGATGTAATGCTGGCCTCCGCTTCCAATGCGATTATCATCGGGTTTAATGTCCGACCCACCTCTTCCGCTACAGCCATAGCCAAGAGCGAGGAAGTGGATTTAAGAACCTATCGAATTATATACAAAGCCATTGAAGATATTGAAGCGGCCATGGAAGGTATGCTGGATCCTGAATTCAAAGAGGTGGACCTTGGGAAGGTGGAAGTACGGGCAACCTTTAAAGTTCCCAATGCAGGCATGGTGGCCGGGTGTTATGTACTGGAAGGCAAGATTACGAGAAACTCCAAAATCCGACTGGTTCGCGACGGAATTGTGATTCACGAGGGAGAAATCGATTCCCTCAGACGATTCAAGGACGAAGCCAAAGAAGTGGTTAAGGGTTATGAATGCGGGGTAGGCATCGAGAACTTTAACGACGTTAAAGAAGGAGACATTATTGAAGCCTATGAGATTCAAGAAATCGAGCGTAAGTTAAAGAAGTAAACCGAAAGCCGGAACAGAAAGGAAGATGATGATGGCTTATTCAAGAGAAGAACGGCTCAGTGAAGAAATTAAAAAAATCACCAGTAAAATTATTCGGGATGAGTTAAGAGATCCCCGGATTGCTCCGATTACTTCCGTGACGGAAGTGGACGTAACCCGGGATCTTCGATTCGCCACACTGTTTATCAGTGTTCTGGGTTCCGAGGAAGATAAAAAGGGTACCATTGAGGCCTTAAACCATGCCAAGGGGCTCCTTAGAAAAGAAGTGGGAAAAAGAATCAGCTCCCACTATACTCCGGAAATAGTAATTAAAATGGATGAATCCATTGAACACGGAGTGAAGATGCATCAAAAGATCAATGAGGTAAGAGAAAAAGAAGAAGCGCGGAATGCAAAAAATTCTTCGAAGGAAGAGGAAGCCTCAGGGGATTCCCATGATTCATAGAATTCATCAGGAGATCAACAGGGCAGCGAAAATTGCCCTGATCTCCCACAAAAGCCCCGACGGAGACAGTCTGGGATCTGTAGCGGGACTGGGACAGGCCTTAATGGAAACAGGCAAAGAAATTACCCTGTTTACCAACGACAGCATCCCGGGGAAATATGAATTTTTAGCAGAGCAAAACCCCTTTGTCCAGTATAAAAAAGGCATGGGCAAAGACTTGGACCTCTTGTTTGTACTGGACTGCGGCCAGGCATCACGACTGGATTACAGCGAAGTAATACTTACTGAGGCAAAAACCGTGATCAACATTGATCACCATATGAGAAATCCGAATTTCGGCCATATCAACTGGGTGGATACGGAAATTTCCTCCACCTGTGAATTGGTTCTGGAGTTAATCAACGCATTGAAGCTTCCCCTGAATTATGCCGGAGCAACCGCCCTTTACACGGGAATTGTTACGGATACGGGAAGCTTTATGTACGACAACACCTCCCCGAAAACCCTTAGGGCAGCCGCAAATCTTTTGGAAATGGGTGTGGATAAAGACCGGATTTACCGGGAAACATACCAAAGCCGAAACATCCGGGAGGTAAAACTTCTGGGGGAAGTGTTAAAGGATCTCACCCTGCTCTTTGACGGACGGGTGTCCTTTACAAGCCTCAGTCAGGAAATCCTTAAAAGCTACGACCTGGATATTCAAGCCATGGATGAACTGATTGACTTTACCCGGGACATTGCCGGGGTGGAGATCTCCATCGTCTTAAAAGAGATGGAAAACGGCGGTACAAAAATCGGATTTCGATCGAAGAGCGACCGACGGGTAGACGGCCTGGCCCGTTCCTTTGGAGGGGGCGGCCATGAAAAAGCGGCGGGAGCCACGGTAAAAATGAACCCCGGCGAAACCAAGCAGCAGCTGATAAAAGCCCTGGAAGAGCTGTTTGAATAAAGGGATTTTAACAGGTTATCTTAACAAATTATCATGGCAGAGGATTATATATAATCTATAAACTTATTTTGCGAGGAGGAACCCCTATGAATGGGATTCTAAATATTATAAAACCCATTGGGATGACCTCCCATGATGTGGTCTATAAGGTTCGGAAAAAACTGGGCATTAAAAAAGTGGGACACACGGGAACCTTAGATCCCAATGCATCAGGAGTACTGCCCATTTGCGTCGGTCAGGGAACGAAAATTTCCCAGTTCCTGTTGGAAAAGGAAAAAGCTTACCGGACCACTTGTCGTCTGGGGATGGTTACCGACACCCAAGACCTGGACGGGAAGGTGTTGGATGAAAAACCGGTATCGATTTCCACCGAGGAGATTGAAAAGGCCCTGTTGGATTTTAAACCGGGCTATCACCAATTACCCCCCATGTACTCCGCCTTAAAGGTGGGGGGAAGAAAACTCTACGAATATGCCCGGGAAGGAATTGAAGTTCCCCGGGACAAACGGTGGGTGGAACTTTCCACCCTCACCTTGATCGATCACCGGGAAAAGCAGTTTACCCTGGATGTGGTCTGTTCCAAAGGGACTTATATTCGAACCCTTTGCCATGACATTGGAGAAAAACTGGGTGTGGGCGGGACCATGGCAGCCCTGGAAAGAACCCTGTCGGGGCCCTTCAGCATCGACCGGGGAATTCACCTGGAAGACTTTTTGCAGCTGGAACCGGAAGCCATCGAAAAACTGTTGTATCCTGTGGATTATCCCCTGGCCCATTATCCCAAGTACCAGGCAGGAAAAAATCAGGAGAAACAGGCCCTAAACGGAAACAAGCTTCCCTTAAGCGCCGAGGAGCTGAAACTTTTTCAGAATCAGGGAAAAGAACAGCACTACCGCATCTATCTGGAAGATCGGTTTATCGGCATCGGAGAAATCATAACCGAAGAAAACAGGGAAAAAATGAAATTTGTTAAAGTAATTCTTTAGTCCGATAACCGGGCAGCAAAACAAATGAGGGATAACCATGAATATACTAAAATTAGATAAATCCTATAAATCCCCATCGGCAAGGGGAGTAGCTCTGGGAAATTTTGACGGAGTTCACCTGGGACACCGACAGCTGTTAAAGACTGTTCGGGAAGAGTCCTTAAGGCAAAATCTCTGCCCCAGTGTGTACACTTTTTTAAATCATCCCCGAAAGCATCAGGGAGAGACGACCTTAAAAGAAATTACCAGCCTTCAGAAAAAAGCGGAACTCTTCGCCGGGGCGGGGATTAAAGAGCTGATTCTCAGTCCTTTCAACAACGAGATAAAAAACATGGAACCGGAAGACTTTATCCGCTCGATCCTGGTGAATCAGTTAAAAAGCAGACTTATCGTTGTGGGATTTGATTACCGTTTCGGGAAAAAAGCCCGGGGCAATCACGAGATGCTTCAGGAAATGGGCAAGTCCTTAGGTTTTCAGGTGGCAATGATTGATCCCTACAATTTTGGAGGAGAGAAAATCAGCAGCTCGAAAATTCGGGGGCTTATCGAAGCCGGGGAGGTAGATCGGATGGAACAGTACTTAGGAAGGTACTACGCCATTCGGGGTCCCGTGATTCGGGGAAAAGGTCTTGGGACGGATATCGGTTTTCCCACGGCCAACATAAAAATCGACAGCAACCAGATTTTGCCGAAAAGCGGGGTATATGCCACTTATTCCAAAGTGGACGAGGAAATTTACCGAAGCGTGACCTCCGTGGGACATCAACCGAAGTTCAATGACCGGTCTGCGGAAGTGGAGTCCTTCTTTATGGATTACCAAGGCAATTTATATTCCCGTACCGTAGAGACGATTTTTGTAAAGTTTCTTCGGGGACAGATTTCCTTTGAAGGGCCCGAGGCCCTTAGCCGGCAGATTGAAAAAGATGCAAAAGAAGCGAAACTTCATTTACATTCCCATACCGATATGATAAACTATTAATGAATCAAAACAACCCGTTCTCGGTAACTCGACAACTCCGGCGATTACTTAGATTGGGGGGTACAAAAAACAAGGAGGTGCAACATGAACAAAGACCAAAAGAACAACATCATTGACAGCTATAAGGTACACGAAAGTGACACCGGTTCTTCAGAGGTGCAAATCGCTCTGCTTACGGAAAGAATCAACCACTTAAACGAACACCTTAAGATTCACAAAAAGGATCATCACTCACGAAGAGGTTTGTTAAAGATGGTAGGTAAAAGAAGAAATCTTCTAAACTACTTAAGAAACCAAGATATCGAGAAATACAGAGATATCCTTCAAAAACTGAACTTACGAAAATAATAAAAGAGCGGGTAGCCACCAGCTCTATTATTGAATGTGGGAAAGTTTTTTAAAACAACAAAATTGTCTATAATTTATATCCGATATTCTTATGAAATAGACCGAAAGTCTTAAAAAAAAAGAATATTCGTGATATAATCAATAATAGAGTGTAACTGAAGCGAGAAGAAGAGAAGAAAAGAAGAAGAGAAGAGAGAGGAGCACGATTAACGTATGGAAATTTTTGAAATGGAACTTGGAGGGAAACCCCTAATTATTGAAACCGGAAGAATTGCCCAGCTAGCCAACGGATCCTGTTTAGTTAAATATGGAGAAACCGCAGTGCTGGTAACGGCAACAGCTTCAAAAGAGCCCCGGGAGGGAATGGACTTCTTTCCCTTAAGCGTAGACTATGAAGAGCGTATGTATGCCGTAGGAAAAATCCCCGGAGGATTTATTAAAAGAGAGGGCAGACCTACGGAAAATGCGATTTTAACCTGTCGTTTAATTGACCGTCCGATTCGACCCTTATTCCCTGATGGTTACAGAAACAGTGTGCAAATCGTGGCAACGGCCATGTCCGTAGATCGGGAATGTTCACCGGAAATCGCAGCGATGATCGGTACATCTGTAGCATTATCAATTTCCGATATTCCTTTTGATGGTCCCATCGGAGGCGTGAAACTTGGTATGATCGACGGAGAATTTGTGGTAAACCCCAGTGAAATTGAGTTGGAAGACAGCTTAATCGACCTTACAGTGGCAGGAACAAAAGACGCCGTATTAATGCTGGAAGCGGGAGCCAATGAAGCTACCGAGGATATCATGCTGGATGCCATTTTGTATGCCCACGAAGAGATCAAAAAAGTCGTAACCTTTATTGAGGGAATCGTTGAAAAGGTCAACAAACCCAAAATGGAAGCGAAAGTTCCCCAAATTGACGAAGAACTTCGTCGTGCTGTGGAGGACTTCGGCGGAGAAATGATTAAAAGTGCAATCAAAACCTTTGACAAGCAGGAACGAATGGATAAAATCAGTGAAGCGAAGAGTGAAATCATCGCTCATTTTGAAGAACAATACCAAGAGGATGAAAACCTCCCTAAGATTAAAAAAGATGTCAGCGGCATCTGCAAGGAAATTGAAAAGCATAACCTGAGACAAATGATTGTTCATGAAAATAATCGGCCCGACGACCGAAAGACCGATGAAATTCGACCAATCACTTCCGATGTAGGAGTGCTTCCCAAAACCCACGGTTCCGGACTCTTTACCCGGGGTCAAACCCAGGTTCTTACTGTGGCCACCCTTGGTGCCGTAGGAGAAGTACAAATGATCGACGGACTTGGTTTGGAAGAGTCCCGACGATATATGCACCATTATAACTTCCCTCCCTACAGTGTGGGAGAAACCGGATTTATGCGAGGACCGGGACGACGGGAAATCGGTCACGGGGCCTTGGCAAGCAGAGCTCTTGAGCCTATGCTTCCTTCTAAAGAGGAATTCCCCTACACCCTTAGACTGGTATCGGAAGTTGTGGCCTCCAATGGTTCCACTTCACAAGCCAGTGTTTGCGGAAGCACCCTGTCCTTATTGGACGCCGGTGTACCCTTGAAGAAAATGGTTGCGGGAATCGCCATGGGAGCCATGCGTGAAGACGATAAAATCGCCATACTTTCCGACATTCAAGGAATGGAGGATTTCCTTGGAGACATGGACTTTAAAGTTGCAGGAACCGACGACGGTATTACCGCCATGCAAATGGATATGAAAATTGCGGGCATCAGCAAAGAGGTTCTGCAAGAAGCGCTAGAGCAGGCAAGGATCGGCCGACTGCACATCTTAGGTGAAATGCGTAAAGTAATCTCTGAACCTCGACCGGAATTATCTCCCTATGCTCCGAGAATTCTGCAAATGAAGATCCATCCCGATAAAATCCGAGAGGTCATCGGAGCCGGCGGTAAAGTCATCAACAAGATCATTGACGATACCGGGGTAAAGATTGACATCGAAGATGACGGAAGCATTTTCATTGCTGCGGAAGACGGAGAATCCGGAAAAGAAGCCATGAAGATTATCGAAAACATTGTAAGGGATCCGGAAGTGGGAGAGACCTACATGGCTAAAGTCGTGAAAATCATGAACTTTGGTGCCTTTATGGAAATTCTGCCCGGTAAGGAAGGACTCCTTCACGTTTCCAATATTGCCCATGAGCGGGTAAACAAAGTGGAAGATGTGTTAAAGGAAGGCCAGGAGATGGAAGTAAAAGTCATCGAAATTGACAAAGGCGGCAAAGTAAGTTTATCTCGAAAAGCCCTACTGAAAAAAGAAGATAAATTTAACAAATAGTAAAACTAAAGCACACAAGAATAAAGCATAAACCCTGTGGTTTATGTTTTTTTCTCGTACATAACTGAAGACGAGGATGAGGTGAAGAAAATGGCGGTCAAAAAGAAAAAGCGGAAACGTTCATCAAAAGAGAATAATTATAATGAAATACGGGGCATTGCCTTTATTGCAACGGGACTCCTGCTTCTGGCAGCAATTATGGATCTGGGAGGGGGCGCCATCGGAGACGGGATTAATTATTTCTTTCGAGGACTCTTAGGGGGGACTGCAAGTATTCTTCCCTTTGTCTTTATTGCCCTGGGTTTTATCTCCATTGGGAAAGAAGAAGTTTTGAAAGAGCGGCGCAACCTGTGGTTTTTCGGATTGATTGCCGCCGCCCTGCTGATTTTCAGCTCCTTAATGGCCCGAAGCCTCCTAGTGGATTATCATCTGCTGTATCCGGAACATAGTCTGCTTCAGCGTTTTGGGAATTATTTTGCGCTGGGAGCCGGGGGAGAGGGCAGCGGTTTTCTAGGCATGACCATGACCTACTATCTGGTAAGCCTCTTTGGTATTTGGGGCAGTTTTATTATTACCTTAAGCGGGGTACTGATCGGCTTTATTGTCTATACGAGAATTTCCATTTATCAAAATTTGAAAAAGTGGTTTGAAAAGATGATTGAGTTTTCCAAAGAACGGATGAAGGCCTGGAAGCTTCGATCCAAAAACCGAAAACTTCTGAAAGAGGAAAAGAAGCAAAAACGGTTGGCGGCAAAGGCTCAGGCTCAAAAAAACACGGGTAAAACCGGGACCGCTGGGAAAGAATCCAATGAGCCCCGGGAAGGATCCCTAAATCGGGAAGACCGGGGATGGTCTTATGATAAGGAAGAGCCGGTTTTTGACGGAAGCACCGATCAAAACCTTGAAACCGAAGGAAGCCCGGTGCAAAAAGGCCTGCCTCCCGAAGCCTTCAGCCCCGAGTATTATCAGCCCCACGGCAAGGGCACCGGTCTAAACCATAAAGGGACGGAGCCCCAGGGGGAAAACAGCCAAGGACCTTTACCGGGACAGCTGTCCATCGATCCTTTAGGTCCCGTCAGTCCCCAGGAAAAAGAAGGGATGGAAGAATTCAAAAACATCGCCTTTACCCCGGAGGAAACACCCTATCAATTCCCCAGTACGGATTTACTGGTCCGTCGGGCAAAACCCGAAGGAAATTCCGATCGAAAATATATGCATAAAAAAGCCCGGATCCTGGAGGAGACCCTAAAGAACTTCGGGGTCAGCGCCAAGGTGGTCCGCTTTAGCAAAGGACCCTCCATAACCCGGTATGAACTGCAGCCGGAAACGGGGGTCAAGGTATCAAAAGTCGTGAATTTAAGCGATGACATCGCCCTTAATATGGCGGCCTCCGCCATTCGAATCGAAGCGCCGATCCCGGGGAAAGCCGCCATCGGTATTGAAATTCCCAATGAGGAAACCTCCATGGTGGACCTTCGGGAACTGTTGGAATCCGATGCTTTTCGAAAGGGAAAGGAGAAAATTCCCTTTGCCCTGGGTAAAAACGTATCGGGAGAACCGGTAATGGGGGACATCTCTAAAATGCCCCATCTTCTGATTGCGGGAGCCACGGGCTCCGGGAAAAGTGTTTGTATCAACACGTTGATTTTAAGTATTCTCTACGGGGCAAAGCCCGATGAGGTGAAACTGATCTTAGTGGATCCGAAGGTGGTAGAGCTGAATCAATACAACGGCATCCCCCATCTGCTGATTCCCGTAGTGACGGATCCGAAAAAGGCCACTACAGCCCTTAGCTGGGCGGTGGATGAAATGACCAAGCGCTACGAACAGTTTGCAGAAAAAGGGGTTAAGGATATTGCCGGCTACAACGAAAAGTTTTTTGAGGAAAAACTGCCCTACATTGTGATTATCATCGATGAGTTGGCGGACTTAATGCTGGTAGCCCCGGGTGAGGTGGAGGATAAAATCTGCCGAATCGCCCAAATGGCCAGAGCCGCAGGGATTCACTTAATCATTGCCACCCAGCGCCCTTCCGTTAATGTCATTACCGGGGTTATTAAAGCCAATATTCCCTCGCGGATCGCGTTTTCCGTAGCCTCCCAGGTGGATTCCAGAACCATTATCGACACCGGGGGAGCGGAAAAACTCCTTGGAAAAGGGGATATGCTTTTTCAACCCATCGGGGCCAACAAACCCCAACGGCTGCAGGGGTCCTTTGTAGAGGAGAATGAAGTGGAAAAGGTGGTCTCCTTTTTAAAGGGAAAAACCGATGAAGAACCGGAGTATCAGCTTTCCCTGCTGGAAGAAATCGAAGTGGAGGAAAAACCCAAGGAGGAACCGGAAGACGCCATCTATGAAGAGGCCCGGGATTTGGTAATCCAACGGGAGCAGGCATCGGTGTCCATGCTGCAGCGGAAATTCAAGATCGGCTATAACCGCGCCGCCCGGTTAATCGATTCCTTGGAAGAAAGCGGCGTCGTCGGCCCTCACGAGGGATCCAAACCTCGGCGGGTGCTGGTTTCCAAAGAAACGGATCAGATCCAGGAAGCCCCCGGGAGTAATGAGGATAGTAATTTTTCTGAAGGGGATCCAAAGGATCAGGATTAATTTTATTCTTTTTATCACAAATGAATTAAAATATGATAAACTGAAGTCTAGTTATGGATACCAGGGATCATAGGATGGTATATATAGAACTGCAGATTGAATCAACACACCGGGAAGCAGAAGAAAGAAAGGAAGTAGATGAAATGGCTTTAAAGGTTTATATAGAATCCCTGGGTTGTTCCAAGAACTTAATTGATTCGGAACTGATGCTGGGAATATTAAAGAAAAACGGGTATGAAATTACAACGGAGCAGACCACTGCCCATGCTATAGTGGTAAACACCTGCGGATTCATTGAAGCCGCTAAGGAAGAATCCATTAACCAAATCCTGAAGATGGGGGAGCTGAAAAGCAACAACTTAAAAACCCTGATTGTGGCAGGCTGTCTAGGAGAGCGTTACGCCGAGGATTTGCTGGAGGAACTTCCCGAAGTCAATGCCATCGTGGGAACCGGAGATTATGAAAGCATTGTAAAGGTTATGAACGAAACCTTGGAAGGAAAACGGCTGTTTTATGTGGGCAACGTGGATAAAACCTTTGATGAAGATCATAAACGGGTATTGACCACTCCCAGTCACAGTGCGTACTTGAAAATTTCCGACGGTTGCGACAATCTGTGCACCTACTGCATTATCCCGAAATTACGGGGGAAATACCGCAGCCGTAAAATGGAGAATATTTTGGAAGAAGCCAAGGATTTAGCTAAGCAGGGCGTAAAAGAAGTGATCCTAATCGCCCAGGACACCACCCGGTACGGCATCGATCTGTACAACGAGTTTCGTCTGCCGGCCCTCCTGGATGAACTTCAAAAGATTGAAGGGATTCAGTGGATTCGAATGCTTTATTCCTATCCGGAGATGATTACCAAAGAACTGATAAGCAGTATGAAAAACAATTCCAAGGTCTGCAAGTACTTGGATATACCCATACAGCACGCCAGTGACAAGGTGCTGAAACGGATGAACCGACGGACCGGTAATCAACAGTTAAGGGACCTGATTGAAAACCTGAGAAAAGAAATTCCGGAAATCGTCCTTCGAACTTCCTTAATTGTGGGCTTCCCCGGGGAAACCGAAGAGGATTTTGAGCTTTTAACGGACTTTGTTAAAAGTCAGAAATTCGAACGATTAGGGGTATTTACCTACTCCAAGGAAGAGGACACCCCGGCCTTCAACTTACCGGATCAACTTAGGGAAGACCTGAAAATTCAGCGGCAAAAAAAGATTATGGAGCTGCAGCAGGGCATTTCCCTAGAAAAGAATCAAGAGAAAATCCACAGGGAAATGGAAGTGCTGATTGAAGAGGAATTAGAACCGGGAGAGTACCTTGGCAGAAGCCGAGGGGATGCACCGGAAATTGACGGCGGGGTATACGTTACGGGCAGCACCCCCCATAAGCCGGGAGACATTGTAAAGGTACGGATTACCGGAGCAATGGAATATGATTTGATGGGAGAGAGCGTCAATGAAGATGAACTTAGCAAATAAAATTACAATACTTCGAATCTTTATGGTGCCGGTTTTTATGGTGTTTTTGCTGCATCAAATCCCTTACGGAGATTATATTGCCGCCTTTGTTTTTATTCTTGCGGCCATTACCGATTCCCTGGACGGCTATATTGCCAGAAGCCGTAATCAGATTACCACCTTCGGTAAATTTATGGATCCCTTAGCGGATAAACTGCTGGTTTCCGCGGCGCTGGTCTCCTTGGCCTCCATGGGAGAGATCTCCGCCTGGTTTGTGGTAATTATTATTGCCCGGGAGTTTACCATCAGTGTGCTTCGAGCCGTAGCCGCGGCGGAGGGTCTGGTGATTGCCGCCAGTGTCTGGGGAAAACTGAAGACCATTTCTCAGATTGTGGCCATCTCCCTGATTTTGCTGGATAATTTCCCCTTTAGACTGATTAACGTACCCATGGACACTATTGTCCTTTGGATTGCGGTGATTTTAACCGTGGTTTCCGGGGTGGATTACATCCGGGTAAATAAAAAAATTCTTGACACATAAAAAACCTTTGATTTTTCCTTCGGACTGCAGTATAATGAAACTAGAACATTCGTTCGAGAAAAACAAATGAAAGGGTGTGACCAGTTTAACTGGAATTATGGAAAAGAAAAAAGCATTAGACATGGCCATTGGTCAAATTGAAAAACAGTTTGGAAAAGGATCCATTATGCAACTGGGCGGTGACGCAATACGGAATATTGATGTCATTCCCACAGGCTCCATCGGCCTCGATGTTGCCTTAGGAGTAGGGGGCGTTCCAAGAGGAAGAATTATCGAAATCTACGGTCCGGAATCCTCAGGTAAAACCACCATATCCCTACATATTATTGCCGAGGCCCAGAAAAAAGGCGGGACCGCTGCATTTATTGATGCGGAACATGCCTTAGATCCTGCCTATGCCCGAAATCTCGGAGTAAAAGTAGATGAACTGATTGTATCTCAACCGGATACGGGAGAGCAGGCTTTAGAAATTGCGGAAGCTTTAGTAAGAAGCGGCGCGGTTGACGTAATCACCGTGGACTCCGTGGCGGCTTTAGTTCCCAAGGCGGAAATCGAAGGAGAGATGGGAGACTCCCACGTAGGACTTCAGGCAAGACTGATGTCCCAGGCTCTTCGTAAACTTTCCGGTTCCATCAGCAAGTCCCACACCACCGTGATTTTTATAAATCAGCTTCGTGAAAAAATCGGGGTAATGTTTGGAAACCCTGAAACCACCTCCGGGGGACGGGCACTGAAGTTTTATGCCTCGGTACGTTTGGATATTCGTAAAATTGATATCATTAAGCAGGGAAACGATATCCTGGGAAATCGAACCCGGGTCAAGGTTGTGAAAAACAAAGTGGCTCCGCCGTTTAAAAAGGCGGAATTTGATATCATGTACGGAAAAGGAATTTCCGCATCCGGGGATATTCTGGATCTGGCCAGTGAGCTGGATATTGTGGATAAAGCCGGGGCCTGGTACAGTTATGAAGGCACCCGTCTGGGTCAGGGCCGGGAAAATTCCAAGACTTACCTGGAAGAAAACACGGATCTGTTAATGGAACTGGAACACAAAATCCGGGTGCATCATAATCTGATCGAAGAAGAAGCGGTTACCGCCGAGGAGCCGGCAAAAGACCAGGCAGCCCCGGAAGATGCATCAAAAGAGACCAAAGCGGAAAAAGCGGTAAAAAAAGGAAAGAAATCTGAATAAAGGGATAAGTTTTCTCTTTTTGGAGACAATGCAAGTGCTTAAAAAATGAACAAAGCCTCTGGAGCAAACCTCCCGGGGCTTTTCCTGTTCCTTCCAGGGGCAGACAATGATTCCTTGACACTCCCTGGAAAAAAGGATAAAATATAAAGGTGTAATAGTGTAATAATCCTAATGAAAAAAAATGTGTAATAAGGGATTGGAAAAAACTTAATAAAGGAGGTGTCCAATATCGAAACAACTACTATAATACTAGGGCTAATCGCAGCTGCACTTGTAGGATGCCTTGCTGGATATTTTATTCGCAAAAATATTGCAGAGGGAAAAATAAATAATGCAGAACAATTAGCTGTGAAAATCGAAAAAGAAGCAATCAAAGATGCGGAAACTGCGAAAAAGGAAATATTGTTGGAAGCAAAAGAAGAAGTGCATCGCCTCAGAAACGATTTTGAAAAAGAAAGTCGGGACCGAAGAAACGAACAACAAAAGATTGAAAAACGATTACTGCAAAAAGAAGAAAGCTTGGATCGAAAATCAGAGAGCATAGAAGCCAAAGAGAACAAGTACAACCAGAAACTGAAATCCATTGAGGACAGAGAGGGGAAAATCGAGAGCTTAATTCAAGAACAAAAGATCAAGCTCGAAGAAGTATCCGGTCTTACTCAAGGGGAAGCAAAACAGATTTTAATGAATGACGTGGAAAAAGAAACAAGACACGAAGCGGCTATGATGGTAAAAGAAATCGAAAGTCAGGCCAAAGAGGACGCGGATAAGAATGCCCGGGAAATCATCGCCTACTCCATTCAAAAGTGCGCGGCGGACCATGTAGCAGAAACCACGGTAACCGTAGTGGAACTGCCCAATGATGAGATGAAAGGCCGTATTATCGGTCGGGAAGGTCGAAACATTCGAACCTTGGAAACTTTAACGGGTATTGATCTGATTATTGATGATACTCCTGAAGCCGTAATTTTATCAGGATTTGATCCGATCAGAAGAGAAGTAGCTCGAATCGCTTTGGAAAAACTGATTGTGGATGGAAGGATTCATCCCGCAAGAATTGAAGAAATGGTTGAAAAAGCCAAAGTGGAAGTGGAAGAGAACATCAAGGAAACCGGAGAACAAGCAACCTTCGATACCGGCGTATACGGACTGCATCCTGAACTCATGAGACTGCTGGGACGGCTGAAGTATCGGACAAGTTACGGACAAAACGTATTAAAACATGCCATTGAAGTATCCCACTTAGCAGGAATTATGGCCACGGAACTGGGTCAGGATCCGAAAATCGCTAAGAGAGCGGGACTGCTGCACGATATCGGAAAAGCTGTGGACCACGAAGTGGAAGGTCCCCATGTGGAAATCGGTATAAACTTACTGAAAAAGTATAAGGAATCCAAAGCCGTCATCCATGCCATGAGTACCCATCATGGAGACTACGAACCGGAAAGTCTGGAGGCGATTTTAATCACCGCCGCCGATGCGGTATCCGCCGCAAGACCGGGAGCAAGAAGAGAAACCCTGGAATCTTATATCAAACGGCTGGAAAAACTCGAAGATATCGCCAACAAGTATGAGGGCGTAGAAAAGTCCTTTGCTATCCAGGCAGGACGGGAAATCCGAATCATTATTAAACCGGAAAATTATAATGATGAGCAGATGGTTATGCTGGCTCGGGATATTTCGAAAAACATTGAATCGGAACTGGAATATCCGGGACAGATTAAAGTCAATGTGATTCGGGAAACAAGAGCCATTGAATACGCAAAATAATTGGGTTTAGGAAGATAATTAAAGACTTAAAACCAATAAAGAAATAACCGGGAGGATGTGAAAACATCCTCCTTTTTTAATGTTGACAAAAAGACTCGGGTATACTATAATAAGCTTATTGAATTCCAAGTATTTTAGTCGGAAATATTCTGACGATTTGATAAGGAGGGTTGATATGAAGTTTTCAACAAAAGGTCGCTACGGATTAAAAGCCATGTTCGATCTGGCTGTGAATCACGGAGAGGGACCCATCACCTTGAAAAACATCGCCCATCGACAAGATATCTCGGAGCACTATTTGGAACAGTTAATTGCTACGCTTCGAAGAGCAAAACTGGTGAAAAGTGTACGAGGCGCCCAAGGCGGATACATGTTAAATCATCCCCCGGAAGAGATTACCGTAGGGGATATTATACGGTCTTTGGAAGGTCCCGTGGGACCGGCGGATTGTGTAATGGATGCGGATTCAGATGAGTGCAGCAATCAGGAATCCTGTGTTACCCGGCTGGTCTGGGCAAGAATTCAGGAAAGTGTGAACGATGTCATTGACACAACAACGTTAGCCGATATGCTGGAAGATCAGGAAAAAATGAACAACAAGAAAAATTATATGTTTTATATATAAGAAAAGGGGTGTAATAATGAACAGACGAATTTACATGGACTACTCCGCAACCACACCAATGAGAGAAGAAGTCCTTGAGGAAATGATGGAGTTTATGAAAACTGAATACGGCAACCCGTCCAGCATCCACAGCTTTGGAAGAGAAAGCAAAAATGCAGTGGACACCGCCAGAGACCGAATTGCGAAAACCATGAATGCGAAGCCCAAGGAAATATATTTTACCGGCGGAGGCTCGGAATCCGATAATTGGGCCATTAAAGGCTATGCCTTTGCCAACAAAGATAAAGGAAATCATATTATTACCACAAAAGTGGAGCATCATGCGGTACTGCATACCGTGGAATATTTAGAAAAAGAGCATGGATTTACCGCAACCTATCTGGATGTGGATGCCGACGGACTGATCGATTTGGAAGACTTGAGAAATGCCATTACCGATGAGACCATTTTGATTACCGTGATGTTTGCCAATAATGAAATCGGAACCATCCAGCCCATTAAGGAAATCGGAGCCATTGCCAAAGAAAAGAAGGTTGCCTTTCACACCGACGGTGTCCAGGCCCTGGGCAATATCAAGGTTGATGTGGAGGAGTTAAACGTCGATATGATGAGTCTGTCCGCCCATAAGCTTCATGGACCCAAGGGCATCGGGGCTCTATATATTCGACCCGGCATCCGACTGCACAACCTGGTTCACGGTGGTGCCCAGGAGCGAAAGAAGCGGGCGGGCACGGAAAATGTACCGGGAATCGTAGGTTTTGGAAAAGCCGCAGAGCTTGCCCATGAAAATTTGGAAGAGCGTATTCAGGAAAAAACCCGGCTTCGGGATAAAATGATTGACGGGATTTTGGATAGAATTCCCCATACCTTGCTAAACGGTCACCGGACCCAAAGACTTCCCAACAATACCAATATCTCTTTTCGATTTATTGAAGGGGAATCCCTGTTACTGAGTCTGGATATGGTAGGCATTGCAGCCTCCAGTGGTTCCGCCTGCACCTCGGGATCCTTAGATCCTTCCCATGTGCTTTTGTCCCTGGGACTCACCCATGAAGTGGCCCACGGCTCCCTAAGACTGACCATCGGAGCTTATAACACAGAAGAAGAAGTGGACTATGTATTAGAACAGTTGCCTCCCATTGTTGAGAGGTTACGGCAGATGTCCCCGCTATATGAAGAAATCCAAGGAGGGAATCAATAATGTATACAGAAATAGTAATGGAGCACTTTACCAACCCCCGAAATGTAGGAGAAATTAAAGACGCCGACGGCGTAGGCCAGGTAGGAAATCCGAAATGCGGCGATATTATGAAGATGTACTTTAAAATCGATGAAAATGAAGTGATCACCGATGTGAAATTCAAAACCTTCGGCTGCGGTTCCGCCATTGCCAGTTCCTCAATTGCTACAGAGTTGATTAAAGGCAAAACCGTAAAGGAAGCCTTAAACGTAAGCAACAAAAGAGTGGTGGAAGAGCTAGGCGGCCTGCCTTCCGTAAAAATTCACTGTTCGGTGTTGGCGGAGCAGGCGATCAAGTCCACAATCTATGATTATGCCTCAAAGAACAATAAGCATTATGAAGAATTAGAGGGCTTTGATCCGGAAGCCGCTCAAGAGGATCATCACTAAAGGAACCCTGGGATCCGGAATAAAAAAAGCAGGAATCAAAGAAAATACAGTATTTAACTGTGTTTTCTTTTTTTTAAATAGATTTATCTTCAATTTTTTGCTAAAATGAAGGTAGCGGGAAAAGATTCTGAAAATCCCGATAAAAGGGTTTTCGGAATAAAGGAGGGGATTTCCTTGTGGGCTGTATCATGGCTGAGTTTTGGAACCGCATTACTGAACGCAGGAAATAACGAAGTATCCCGGTTGGCGGAAAGAGGCTATATCATGAATTTTTTATCCTTCCTGATATTGCTGGGCGTGCTGTTGCTGATCGGCTTTGGAATTTATTATTTAATACATATCGGCAACAATTTTTTATATCGGGATCGGCGGATTTTTATCGGCAAAAAACAGATTTTTTATTTTGTCCTTTTCTTTTTCGTTGTGCTGATTCTGATCGGACTGTATACCGTTCAAGGGTTTTTGCTGCAATTAGCAGCCCCCTTTCTGGCGGCCTTTGCCATTGCCTATATCTTAAATCCCGCGGTAACCTTAATGGATAAAAAGGGGATTAGAAGACCCTACGGAATCCTTTTGATTTATGCAGGGATCCTGGTGATCATAGGGCTGCTGTCCCTAAGCTTTTTTCCCAGGATTACCGGAGAAATTCGGCGCTTGATGGAGGTCTTTCCCCAGTACGTGGAAAATGCCTATGAAAGTTTCCAAGCCTTCTATGAAAGGAACTTCCATCGAATCGGTTTTTTACCTGATAACCTTGAAGATATCGGAGAGATGCTGGATTTGGATATGGACCGGTTCCAGGATATGTTTATAGGAGCTTTTGCCTCCATCACCGAGACCTTTCGGGGCTTTTTTATCCGGGTGATCAATGTGATTTTAACCCCGATCATCACCTTTTACTTTTTAAAGGACCGGGAAAAATTCAAGCACAATATTTTAATGCTGATCCCTCAGCGGGTTCGCCAGCAGGCCCTTTTGATCGGCTATGATATGAATACGGCCCTGGGAGGCTTTATACGGGGACAGCTGTTAGTGGCTCTGTTTGTAGGAACCCTGACTACGGTTTCCCTCTTGATTCTCCGGGTGGAGTTTGCGGTGCTGGTGGGTATGATTGCCGGGGTATTCAATATTATTCCCTATTTAGGACCTTTCATCGGTATTATTCCCGCGGTGTTCTTTGCCCTGCTGGACGGACCGGTAAAAGCCCTTTGGGTTATTGTCGTCTTTACCATCATTCAGCAGATCGAAAGCGGGATCGTTACCCCCAGGGTGGTTGGAAAGCGGGTAGGTTTCCATCCCGTATTTGTGATGCTTTCCCTGATGATCGGGGGCCGGGTGTTCGGGATTCTCGGAATGCTGATCGCCGTTCCCACTGCAGTGACCATCCATGTGTTAGGAAAGCACTTTATCGCCTTGGTTAAACGAATATAACATGATATAATTTCTAAAAGCACAACTGATATAAAAGAGGAGGAACATCAATGAAATCCATGGGAGCAAACGAAATTCGAAGAGCTTTTTTAAAATTCTTTGAAGAAAAAGACCACTACATTCAAAAAAGTTACCCTCTTGTACCCCAAGAGGACAAGAGTTTACTATTAATCAATGCGGGAATGGCCCCTCTAAAACCTTATTTCTCCGGCACCAAGGAGCCGCCGAATCAGCGCATGGCCACCTGTCAAAAATGCATTCGCACCGATGATATTGAAAACGTGGGACGAACCGCCCGCCACGCCACATTTTTTGAAATGCTGGGGAACTTCTCTTTTGGAGATTACTTCAAAAAAGAGGCCATTGAATGGGCCTGGGAATTTGTCCTAAAGGACTTGGAGATGCCGAGGGAAAACATCTGGGCCTCCATTTACGAAGAGGACGACGAAGCCTTTGATCTGTGGCATGACCATATCGGTCTGGAAAAAGAACGGATTGTACGGCTGGGTAAGGAAGACAACTTCTGGGAAATCGGCACCGGCCCCTGCGGCCCCTGTTCCGAACTGTACTATGACCGGGGCCCCGCCTACGGCTGCGACGATCCCGACTGTAAACCGGGATGCGACTGTGACCGGTTTGTGGAATTCTGGAACCTGGTTTTCACCCAGTTTAATAAAGATGAAGAGGGAAATTATACGAAACTGCCAAGCCCCAATATCGATACGGGCATGGGTCTTGAGCGGGTAGCCGCCATTATGCAGGATGTAAACTCCATTTATGAAATTGATATTGCCAAAAAGATTTACGACCGTGTGGTAAAGATGAAAAATTCTCCGGAAAAAGAGGAAGAAGGCACTTCCATTAAAGTGATTACCGACCATATTAAGGCCGTAACCTTTATGATCGGCGACGGAGTCATCCCCAGCAATGAAGGCCGGGGGTACGTTCTTCGAAGACTCCTTCGGCGGGGCGCCCGTCACGGAAGACTGCTGGGCATTCGCCACAGCTTCTTAAAGGATCTGATGGAAACCGTGGTGGAGATTTTCGGCGAGGATTATCCGGAACTTCAGGAGAAAAAGGATTATATCCGAAAAATCATCACCGTGGAAGAGGAAAAATTCCAGGAGACCGTCGGTCAGGGTATGGAAATCTTGGACGGATACATTGAAGCCTTAGTGAAAAGGGGCGAAAATACTCTGTCAGGAGCCGACGCCTTTAAGCTTTATGACACCTACGGTTTTCCCCTGGATCTCACCCTGGAAATTTTAGCGGAAAAAGAACTTTCCGTGGACGAAGCCGCCTTTAAAGCCGCCATGGAAAAACAGCGAAACCTGGCCAGAAGCTCCCGGCAAAAACAAGGTACGGAAGGCTGGGCGGAGGATCCGTTAAAAACCGTGGATCCCAAGCTGAAAACCTTATTTACGGGATACACTTCCTTCAAGGAGACCGCAAGGGTCATGGCCCTGGTATCCCGGGGTGCCGCCGTGGAGGAAGCCTCCGAAGGCATGGAAGTACTGCTGGTCACCGATAAAACCCCCTTTTACGGAGAAAGCGGGGGACAGGTGGGAGATCAGGGCAGAGCCTATCATGAGGGCTTTGAAGGAAAAGTACTGGATACCCAAAACGATAAAAACGGAAGAACCTATAAACTGTTAAAAGTTCTTTCCGGTACGGTGAAAACCGGGGAGGACGTAACCCTGCACATCGATGAAAAACGGCGCTTTGCCACGATGAAAAACCATACGGGGACCCATCTGCTGCATCAGGCCTTGAAGGATGTTGTTGGGGACCATGTAAATCAAGCGGGCTCCTACGTCAGCGACGAACGGATGCGTTTTGACTTTAACCACTTCGAAGGACTGACCGGGGAGGAAATGGAAAAGATCGAAGACCAGGTAAACGCCGTGATCTTTAACGGACAGCCGGTCACCGCCTCCACCATGTCCCTGGAAGATGCAAAGAAAAAAGGGGCCGCAGCCCTGTTTACGGAAAAATACGACGCCCATGTCCGGGTAATTGAAGTGGAGAACTACTCCAATGAACTGTGCGGCGGTTGCCATGTGGATAACACCAGCAAAATCGGCATGTTTAAAATCCTTCACGAGGCCAGTGTGGCTTCGGGGGTCCGGCGAATTGAAGCGGTCACCGGTGAAGGGGTTTATCGTCAAATGAAGGAGCAGGAAGCCCTGATTCAGCAGGCGGCCCAAACCTTAAAGGTAAAGGAAGACAATATCCTTCGACGGATCGAAGAGGTATTGGCAGAACAGAAAGATCAGGCAAAAGCCATCGAATCCTTAAAAAGCAAACTTGCGGGAGACGTTGTGGGAGATCTTCTGGACGCCGCAGTGGATGTAAAAGGTGTGCCCATGATCCTGGAAAACCTGGGAGAAAAGGAAATGGACGAAATCCGAAAGGTCGGCGACGGTCTAAAGGAAAAAATGGAAAGCGGCATTATTGTCCTCGGGGCGAAGAACAACGGGAAAGCCAACTTTATTGCCATTGTAACCAGGGATTTAATCAAAAAAGGCATCAAAGCGGGAGACATCGTCAAGGTCGGCGCAAAAGTGGCCGGCGGCGGCGGCGGGGGACGACCGGATATGGCCCAGGCCGGCGGAAAGAACCCGGAAAAGATAAATGAAGCCCTTGCGGCTGTAAAATCCTACGTGGAGGAAACCCTCTAGGTCATTGTAAATTCCAACACTTCTTCCAGGGCAAGCAGCCTTGGGGATAAGAAGAAACAATGTTTAAACCCTTCTATAAACCCTGTTCCTATCCGGGTATGATAGAGGGGTTTTTAAAGGCCGGCAAGGACCGGATAAGGACGGATAAAATGATCAAATAAGGAGTGGAAAATATGTTATACGGAATGCTCTTTTCAGTACTGGCAGGGATTATGGTATCCATGCAGGGGATATTTAACGCCCGCCTCAGTGATAAAATCGGATTTTGGCATACCAATACCTTCGTCCACGGCAGCGGATTCGTGGTGGCCTTTATCATTATGTTGATGTTTGAAAACCTCAATTTCAGTCCCATGAAAGAGGTGCAGCCCTATTATCTTTTAGGGGGAGTTATGGGAGTGGTGATCATTTTCAGTGTGATTAACGGAATCTCCTCCATCGGGGCAAGTTATACCATCACCTTAATGATCGTGACCCAGATTATTTTTACGGCGGGAATTAATTATTTCGGCTACTTCGGCGAGCCCATCATTATTTTAACCTTGAGAAAAGGCCTGGGGCTGGCCTTAATGATCAGCGGTCTGGTGCTGTATCAGTTAAAATAAGGCTTCGGGAAAAAGAGTATAAGAAGAGTTTCGAAAGAAAAACACCGCTATGGTTTTAAACTTTCGAAATCTATGGTAAAATAGTAAGAAGACTTAGAAACGAAAAATTAAGGGGGTTATGTCATGTACGATGATCAATCTACCATGAAGTTCAATATAGACCAGGAGAAGCAGGATGAAGCAAGAAGCATCATTGAAACCGTATACCAATCCTTAGAGGAAAAGGGATACAATCCGGTAAATCAATTCATCGGTTACATGTTATCCGGCGACCCGACCTATATCACCAGCCACAACAACGCCAGAAGTATCATTTCTAAGATCGAGCGGGATGAATTACTGGAAGAACTCCTACGATCTTACTTATCCAAATAAAACCAGGGAAGTAAGGGGGTTGCCTCTTACTTTTTTTCATGGAAAGGTTTCCTATTTTTTAATGAACTGTGTTATAATTAATATTTGTATGGTAGGATTTAAGGAGGATGACCTTGGAGTATAATCGATTAGGCAAAAGTGAACTGAAAGTCTCCAAACTCTGTTTCGGATCCTTAACCATCAGTCCCTTGCAACGAAACCTTTCGGTAACACAATCTGAAAATATTTTGCTTCATGCCTTTGATCATGGAGTAAACTTTATTGATACCGCCGCCCTTTACGAGAATTATCATCAGATTAAGGGGGCCCTGAAACAGTGGGGAAGACATAAAATCCACATTGCCACCAAGTCCTATGCTTATTCCGAGGACACCGCAAGACGCAGTTTGCAGGAGGCCCTTACCGGCCTTGAAACCGACTATATCGATCTGTTTATGCTGCATGAACAGGAAAGTGAACATACCCTTCGGGGGCATCAGGAAGCCATCGACTTTTTTCTTCAAAAGAAAAAGGAAGGGGTCATTAGAAGCTTCGGCATTTCCACCCATTTTATTGAGGGGGTAAAGGCCGCTGCAAATCACGGGGCCATGGATGTGGTCCACCCCATCGTAAACCATCAGGGCCTGGGCATCGTGGACGGAGATATTTCAGGGATGCTTGAAGCCATTAAGGAAGCGAAACAAAAGGATATCGGTATTTTTGCGATGAAACCCCTGGGGGGCGGACATTTTCTTTCGGATTTTCAAAAGAGTTTTGAGTACGTACTAAACCTCCCGGACCTTGACTCCATTGCCGTCGGCATGCAGTCCAGGGAAGAGGTGGAAGTAAATACGGGGATTTTCTCGAAAAAAGAAATTTCCCATGAGACCATAAAAAAAATTCAGGCACAGCCCAGAGCCCTGCAAATCGCAGATTGGTGTCAAGGCTGCGGGCGCTGTGTGAATCGGTGTAAGATGAATGCTCTTCGCCTTCAGGGGGAAGAGGAAAAAAAACGGGCCGTGGTGGATCCCCGGCGCTGCGTTTTTTGCGGATACTGCGGGAAGGTTTGTCCCGACTTTTGCATCAAAGTTATTTGATCATAATAAAGCGACGAATCCGTCAATTTTAGGGATAAGCAATGAGGAGGATCTATGGAGAAATTTTTAGGACTGGATATCGGAGACCGCACCATCGGCGTGGCGGTCAGCGACGCTTTGGGTTTTACGGCCCAGGGCATCGAGACGATTTTTCGAAAAAACAAAAAGGAAGACTATCAGCGTTTGGAAGAGATCATTAAGGAACACGGCATTAAAACCGTGGTGGCGGGACTTCCAAAAAACATGAACGGCAGTTTGGGCCCCCAAGGGGAAAAAACCAAGGTCTTTTGTGAAAAACTGAAAAATAAATTTGATGTAACCATCATCTACTGGGATGAACGATTGAGCACCAAAGCCGCCCAACGAACCTTAATTGAAGGGGACGTCAGCAGAAAGAAACGAAAAGGCCTCATTGATAAAATGGCGGCGGTCCATATTCTCCAGGGATATCTGGACAGTTTGTAAGCAAAAAAACAATAGTTTTTACAAATCATCAAAAGTATTAAAATTAAAGGAGGAATTTAACCATGGAAGAAAAAGAAAACATTATTACCCTGATTGATGAAAACGATGAGGAAAAAGAATTTGAGATTATTATGACCCTGGAACTGGAAGGGAAAGAGTACACGATCTTAATGCCTTTGGACGCCGAAGAAGAGGAAGAAGCTTACGTCTTCCGTATTGAAAATGAAGGTGCGGGAGAAGACGATTTCGTACTCGTATCCATTGAAGACGACGACGAGTATCAAAAAGTTGTGGATGCTTACGAAACCATCGTAGAAGAGGATCATGATCACGACGACGAAGAAGAAGAGTAAATAAACATGGTTTTCATAGAAATTCCCGGTGAGAAAGTACAGGGGCTGTTTCAACGAAGGGTGAACCGTTTTATCGGGGAGGTCTTCGTTGAAGGGAACCTGGAGACCGTACATATCGCGAATACCGGTCGGATGAAGGAACTGCTTACAAAGGACGCCAAAGTAATTCTTCGAAAAATAAATCAGCCTCACCGAAAAACCAAGTTCGATTTATTAATGGTCTACCACGGGGATACCTTAATATCCATTGATTCGAAACTGCCCAATCAACTGCTGGAAAAAGCCTTTAAGGAAGGGTTGATCTCCGGTTTTGAAGGGTTTTCCACGGTAAAGCGGGAAGTGACCTTTAACAAGAGCCGGTTCGACCTGAGCTTACTAAACCCGACAACTAAGCGGTTGGCCTTAATTGAGGCCAAATGTGTAACCCTGGTAAAAAATGAAGGACTGGCAACCTTCCCCGATGCCCCCACCACTCGAGGACTGAAACATGTGCTGGAGCTGATGGAAGCCTTGCAGGCGGGACATCGCGGAGAAGTGTTTTTTGTAGTGCAGCGAAGTGACGGAAAAGTTTTTCAACCGAACAGCGACATGGACCCCGCGTTTTCCGAAGCGGTGACAGCGGCCTATAAAGCCGGCGTAAAATTCCGGGCCTATAATTGCATTGTCAGCCCCGAGGGAATTCAGCTTTTTGAGGAAATTCCCGTTGAAATATCCACAAAGTAAAAGTTCTTAGGATTGATTATTTTCAGCTGGATTATCAATTGTCGAAAAGAAATTTGACAGCCGATGGGAAATCCAGTATACTAAGGTATGAAAATAATTATTAATTGAGAAGCGAGGGCGAAAAATATGTTGGAAACCATGGATATTCTAAAAGATCGACTCAAAGAAAAAGGAAGCAAACTGACCCCCCAACGACGGGCTACCTTAAATATAATACTGCAGAATAAAGGGGAACACCTGAATACCGAAGAGATTTACGAGCTGGTTCGTAAGGACTGTCCGGAAATCGGTTTGGCTACGGTATACCGTACCCTGCAATTATTGGAAGAAATGGATATTGTCTCACGAATTAATTTAGACGACGGATGTTCAAGATATGAGATTAAAACCGGTGACGAAGATCATCAGCATCATCATTTAATCTGTCAGGGATGCAACAAAATTATTGAAGTAAAAATTGATCTATTGGATCATTTAGAACAGGAAATTGAAAAAGAATATGATTTCGACATAAAAGACCATAAAGTTAAGTTTTTTGGTTTATGCTCGGATTGTAATAAGAAATAGTAGAAGGAGTGACAAATTTGGCAAGCAAAAAAGATAAGTTAAAAATTATTCCACTGGGAGGACTAGGGGAAATCGGAAAGAACATGACCGCCATTGAATATGAGGATGAGATCCTGATTATTGACTGCGGACTGAGCTTTCCCGAAGAAGAAATGCTGGGAGTAGATATTGTAATCCCGGATATTACGTATTTATTAAAGAACAAGGAAAAGGTAAAGGGAATTGTGATTACCCATGGACACGAAGACCACATCGGAGCCCTGCCTTACGTGTTGAAGAAAATCAACGTACCGGTTTACGGAAGCCGGTTAACCGTTGGACTGATCGAGAACAAATTAAAGGGCTTTAAAATGAAAAATGCCCATATCGAACGGGTACAACCGCGACAAAAAATTCAATTAGGTGCTTTTAATGTGGAATTCATCAGTACGTCCCACAGTATCCCCGATGCTTTTGCGTTGTCAGTGGAAACCCCTGCGGGAATCGTATTCCACACAGGAGACTTTCGAATTGACTATACCCCCATTGATGATCAGATCATTGATTTGGACAAAATTGCTGAGATCGGACGAAAGGGAGTACTGGTAATGCTCGCCGACAGTACCAACGCCGAGCGGCCGGGAACCACCCGATCGGAAAAAAGCGTAGGAGATACTTTGAACGAAATCTTCAGCACAAGAAAAAGTCGGATTATTATTGCGACCTTTGCGTCCCACGTACATCGAATTCAGCAAATTGTAAATTCTGCGGTGAAATATAACCGAAAAGTGGTATTTGCGGGAAGAAGCATGTTAACCGTTGGAGCCGTAGCTCAGGAACTGGGTGTTCTGAACATTCCTGAAGGAATTACCATTACGGAAAAGGAAATGGACAGATATCCCGATGAAGAAGTGGTAGTTGTGGTTACCGGATCTCAAGGAGAGCCCATGGCGGCCCTGCCTCGAATGGCCAGTGACGAACATCGTTCCCTGGATATTCGAAAAGGAGATACCGTAGTATTTTCCTCCACACCCATACCGGGAAATGAAAAACTCGTTGGAAAAGTAATGAATCAATTATATGACCGGGGAGCGGAAGTTATCTATGATAAACTTTATGACGTTCACACCTCGGGACATGCCTGCCAGGAAGAGTTAAAGCTGATGCACCGATTGGTGAAGCCTCAGTACTTTATTCCTGTACACGGGGAAGTTCGACATCTTCGTCAGCACGGACTGTTAGCGGAAGAGTTGGGAATGCCGAAGGAAAACATCTTCGTCGGTGAAACGGGAGATATTATGGAATTCTCCAAGGAATCCGCGAAGGTTACGGGCAAGGTCACTTCCGGTCAGGTTCTGGTGGATGGTCTTGGTGTTGGAGACGTTGGAAACATCGTTCTTCGGGATCGTAAGCATTTAGCGGAAGACGGACTGATGATCGTGGTGGTCACCATCAAACGGGAAAACCGAAAAGTGATGGCCGGACCGGATATCATCTCCCGAGGATTTGTATACGTTCGGGAATCGGAAACCTTAATGGGTGAAGCCAAGGACGTTGTAACCAAAGCCTTGGAAAATTGCGAAAAACAAAACGCCAAAGAATGGTCCGTAATCAAAGGGGCTATTCGGGATCAGTTAAAAGGCTTCCTATACGAGAAGACGAAACGTCGTCCAATGATTCTGCCTATAATCATGGAAGTTTAAAGCGAAGTATATTATAATAAAATAGAACATGATATATGGAACTCTAACGATTATTGTTAGAGTTTCATTTTTGCGCAGTTTTACGGAGCAAGGGGACAGGGGGACGGAGTAATTGTCCTCCAAAACAAGAGGACAATTACTCCGTCCCCCTGTCCCCTTAATACATAGAAAAAGAGGTGTAAAGATGAATATTTTACTATATATCGCAATTATGATCTTCGGGGCTTTTTTAGGAAATCGAAGGCTGATACCGAAGATGTTGATGAAAAAAATAGATACCATTCAGTTTTTATGTCTGCTGCTGCTGCTGTTTATAATGGGTGTATCCATCGGTCTGGACGAAGAAGTGATTCAGTCCTTTGGGACCATCGGGATTCAAGGGATCATCTTTGCCCTTTCCTCCATTGTTTTCAGTATCATCGGGGTTCGGCTGATTGCCTCGAAAGTTCTCCCGAAAGGCGGTGAGGAACAGTGAGTCTAACGATTTTAATAACCGTGGCCCTGGGAATCCTCAGCGGAATTTTTATCTTCCCGGAAAGTCTTGGAGATTCCATGGGCTTTTGGATCAGCGCAGGTTTAGCCCTGCTGCTGTTTTTCGTGGGGATCGATATCGGATCCAACCGGGGAATCCTGGGGAAAATACGGCGGATCGGATTTAAGGTGTTTTTAGTCCCCTTAATGGTGGCCCTGGGCAGTATTCTCGGAACCACCCTGGCGGGGATTTTAATGGGCATGAGTGCCGTGGAGTCCGCCGCCGTCGGCGCCGGCTTCGGATGGTACTCCTTATCCGCCATCGAGCTTTCCAAGCACAGCGCATATTTAGGCACCTTGGCCTTTGTAACCAATATCTCAAGGGAAATCATCGCCCTGGTATCCATACCCTTTATCGCGAAATACATCGGAAAACTGGAAGCGATCGCCCCCGCCGGGGCTACGGCCATGGATACGGTGCTGCCCGTAATATCCCGGTCCACCAATGCCCATATCGCCATTATTTCCTTTATAACCGGGGTGGTGCTCTCCAGTATGGTACCCGTATTGGTACCCCTTATTATGCTGTTTTCCTAGAAGGGGTTAAGGGGAACTGCAACAAAAAAAGCAAGAAAAGAAAACAAGAGAATACTGCACCTGAAAAAATGTTAAAATAGTTTAAGGAACCGACAATAAAGCTTAAATGAAATCACACGTTTTATCTGGGAGGAAAAACCTATGAATGAAAACACCGATAAAATCGAAAAAAAAGCAGAAAAGGAAGCTCCGGAGGAACAAATCGTCCATCAGCACGTCAAAGATTATATAGAGGACCTTCTTCCGAGGCATCAGGGACTGTTTAAAGAGCTGGAGGCATATGCTGAGATCCATAAGGTCCCGATCATTCAGCGGGAGGTAGCGGCGCTGTTAAAGGTCCTGGTGAAAACTGCGAATGCCGAGAAAATCTTAGAAATCGGCACCGCCATCGGCTACTCCGCCATGATTATGGCCGAGGCCATGGAAGCCGAGGGAAAGATCGTTACCTTAGAGCGAAATGAAAAAATGGTGGAACAGGCCATGGAAAACATTCGCCGGGGAGGCTTTGAAAACCGGATTCAAATCATACCGGGAGACGCCTTGGAAACCCTTCATTTCCTGCCGGGGGGCTACGACGTAATATTTATGGACGGGGGAAAAGGTCACTATCACGAAATGCTGACGCTTGCCATTTCCCTACTTAAGCCCGGTGGACTGTTGATCTCTGATAATATATTATATAAGGGGATGGTCTCCAGTGAGGACCTGGTAAAGCGACGGAAACGAACCATTGTTCACCGTATGCGGGAGTATCTGGAATACATCACCAACCATCAGGAATTAACCACCAGCATCATCCCTATCGGCGACGGGGTTGCCCTGTCCTATAAAAAAAAGATAGTGTAAAGCAGCCCAAAGAAAAACTAGGAGGAACATAGATGGAAAAAGTGGAATTACTTGCTCCCGCGGGAGATTTGGAACGTTTGAAAATGGCGGTGCTTTACGGCGCCGACGCGGTCTATCTCGGCGGACAGATTTTCGGCATGAGAGCCGCAGCGAAGAACTTTAGCATAGAGGAAATCAAAGAAGGGGTACGCTTTGCCCACGACCGGGGGGTAAAGGTGTATCTGACGTTGAATATTATTCCCCATAATGAGGATTTTGAAGGACTGGACAGCTATCTGGCGGATGTGGAAAAAACCGGAATCGATGCGGTCATCGTGTCGGACCCGGGAACCTTTGAATTGGTTCAGGAGACCCTGCCGGATATGGATATTCATATCAGCACCCAGGCCAACACCACCAATCACCGGACCATCAATTTCTGGCATAAAATGGGGGCGGAGCGGGTGGTTCTTGCCCGGGAACTGAGCTTTAAGGAAATCCACGAAATACGGGAGAAAATCGATCCGAAAGTGGAACTGGAAGCCTTCATCCACGGCGCCATGTGCATTTCCTACTCGGGAAGATGCCTCCTCAGCAATTATATGGCCAACCGGGACGCCAACCGGGGAGAATGCGCCCAGCCCTGCCGATGGAATTACTATCTGGTAGAGGAAAAGCGCCCGGGAGAGTACATGCCCATCTACGAAGATGAAAAAGGTACCTATTTCATGAACTCCAAGGACCTGTCCATGATCGCCCATATTCCCGAGGTGATCAACGCCGGGATTACAAGCTTAAAAATTGAAGGACGAATGAAGACCATCTATTATGTGGCCACCATTGTCCGGGCCTACCGTATGGCCATTGACGCCTACTACGATGATCCGGAAAATTGGAGCTTTCAGCCGGAGTGGCTGCAGGAGATCAAAAAAGTCAGTCACCGGGAATTCACTACGGGTTTTTACTTTGATAAGCCCGACGAAAAGGATCATATCTACGCCGACAAATCCTATCACCGGGACTTTACCTTTATCGGTCTGGTAAAATCCTATGACGAAGCGACCCAAACCGCCTTAATAGAACAGCGTAACCGATTCTTTAAAGGGGATACCGTCGAAATTGTGGGCCCGGAAAAAGAGACCCAAACCCTGGTGATCTCGGAAATGATCAACGAAGAAGGGGAGTCCATTGATGTGGCCCCCCACCCGAAACAGCTGGTTCGAATTCCTGTGAACCGACGGGTCAAACCCTACGACATGCTTCGAAAGGAAAGGATGGATCATGATGAATCATAAACCTATATTAATCGGTATTACCGGAGGCACCGGCTCGGGAAAGAGCACCGTGGCCCAGGCAATTTATGACAGTCTGTCGGAAAAAAACATTGCGATTATTGAGCAGGACGCCTATTACAAGGACCAGTCCCACTTAACCTTTGAGGAGCGGACCAAGACCAATTATGATCATCCCCTGGCCTTTGATATGGATCTGTTGATTGAGCATCTGACCAAGCTGTCCAATAAGCAGTGCATCGAAAAACCCGCCTATGATTTTGAAAACCATAATCGAAAGAAAGAGACCACAACCTTTTATCCGAAGGATATTATTATTCTGGAAGGAATTCTCCTTTTGGACGAACCGAAGCTTCGGGATATGCTGGATATTAAAATCTTTGTGGACACGGACTCCGACGTTCGGATCATTCGACGAATTCTTCGGGATATTAAGGACCGGGGACGCAGTCTCGAGTCGGTGATCGATCAGTATCTCAGCACCGTACGCCCCGCCCATTTGCAGTTTGTGGAGCCGAATAAAAAATACGCGGATATTATCATTCCCGAAGGGGGCTTTAATCAGGTAGCCATCGATATTATGATTGCCAAGGTTAAGTCCATCGTTCAGGAGAGGGTTTAGAGGTTCACTAAAAAAATTTAAGAGGGATTATACAAAAATTACTTTTCTTGTTATAATGAATACAAGGGGGAGATGTAAATATGAATATTGCATTTTTTATTACACCGAAGCATGAAAGTGTTTGTCTCGAAAAAGACGCCACCATGCGGCAAGCCTTGGAAAAAATGGAGTTTCACCGCTACACAGCCATACCCATAGTAGATAAACAGGGGAAATACGTCGGAACGCTGACGGAAGGAGATCTGCTGTGGAAAATGAAGAACACGCCGAATTTAACCTTTGAGGGAACCAACAAAATACCGCTTAGAAAAGTACCGAAAAACATGAGCAATCATCCCGTATCCATCAATGCGGAAATGGAGGAAGTTGTAGATTTGATCATGAAGCAAAACTTTGTTCCCGTGGTGGATGATCAGGATATTTTTGTGGGCATCATTACCCGTAAAGCAGTAATGAGTTACTTACGAAACATTGCAGGAAAGGAAATCGGAAATCTGGATAATTTACGTTCCGTATCAAGTATGTAATTTTTCCATGCATGTAATTTTCCAAAGGGAAAAATAGATGCAATTATTTTGGGACAGGAAATGAATCCGATGTTGTTAATCGGAGGAAAAGCAGGTGAGAATATGGAATTCAGTGAAAAAAACAAAGGTTTTTTTATCAATGATTACAGTGAAGGAGCCCATCCGGAAATCCTAAAGCGGCTCAGTGAAACCAATGAGCAGCCGGAGGAAGGTTACGGAGAGGATCTCTTTACCAAACAGGCCAAGGAAGAAATCAAACGGCTGTTGGGGAAGAATCATCATTCGGAAGTCCATCTGGTATCCGGGGGAACCCAGGCGAATTTAACCACTCTGGGGATCATGTTAAAGCCCTATGAATCTGTAATTGCACCGGAGACTGCTCATATTGCCGTACATGAAACCGGTGCCATTGAAGCAACCGGCCATAAAATCAATACCATTCCCACGGAAGACGGAAAAATCACACCCAGCCAGATCCTGGAAGTTTTAGAGGAGCATGAGGACGAGCATATGGTCCTGCCCCGGGTGATTTACATTTCCAATACCACGGAGGTGGGAAGCTGTTATAGAAAAAAAGAGCTGCAGGAACTTCGGACCGTTGCCGATGCGCATGGACTGAAAATTTACCTGGACGGAGCTAGAGTCGGCTCCGCCTTAATGACGAAAAGCAATGATTTAACCCTGGAGGATTTAGCCGAGCTTACCGATGCTTTTTATATCGGGGGAACAAAAAACGGAGCCCTGTTGGGAGAGGCCATTGTCCTTAATAACCGGGAGCTTCAGGAAAACTTCCGCTTTGCCATAAAACAGCGGGGGGGGCTGATGGCCAAGGGAAGAGTTCTGGGACTGCAGTTTACCGCCCTTTTTGAAGGGGATTTATTTTTTCAATTGGCCGCCCATGCCAATGACATGGCGGATTTACTTCGGGAAGGGATCCACGGCGAGGGATATAAATTCTTAGTGGAGACCGAGAGCAATCAGCTCTTTCCCATCCTGCCGGAACCCCTGATCGAGGAGCTGGAGAAAAAATACGTTTTTTATCGTTGGAAAAAAATAGACAATCATCACACCGCCCTGCGTCTGGTAACATCCTGGGCCACAAAAAAAGAAAAGGTGGAAGCCTTTTTACGAGATCTTAAGGCATAAACCGGAGTTGCGGAACCATTGGGGATCACTCCTCAACCAGAGGCGCCCCAGGGTTCGCCGACGGCCTTAACATCCGAAAGACAGAACTAAAGGAGATGAACACATGAAATTTTCAACCTTACCCCCGAAGGGTACCTTTGATGTAACCCCGGAGGAAATGGAACTTCGAAGCTGGATGGAGGATACCATTAAAAATACGTATAAGGAACACGGGTTTATGCAAATTGAAACCCCTTCCATTGAAAACCTGGAGCTGTTGACCAACAGTGAAGGGGGAGAAAATCTCCAAATGCTTTTTAAAATCTTAAAGCGGGGAGAAAAATTCAATCCCGAAGCAATTACGGAAAACACCACGGAAAATGATCTGTGCGATTTGGGGCTCCGTTTTGATCTTACCTTGCCTCTAAGCCGGTTTTATGCCAATAATCGAAACAATTTATTGAATCCCTTTAAAGCCTTTCAAATGGGCTATGTATGGCGGGCGGAAAAGCCGCAAAAAGGACGGTTCCGTCAATTTACCCAGTGTGATATCGATATTTTAGGAGACGAGTCCATCTATGCGGAAATCGACTTGATTTTAACCGTGACCAAAGCCTTAAAGCGACTGGGCTTTGACGACTGCACCGTAAAGGTCAACGACCGAAGGCTTCTTCGGGAAATGGTACAGCGGTCCGGCCTGCCTGCCGAGGAGTTTGCCACCCTATGCATTACCTTGGACAAGGCGGATAAAATCGGAAAAGACGGCGTCTTAAGAGAGCTGTTGGAAAAAGGTTTTGATGAGGAACCCGCAAGAAATCTTTTAGAACTGTTAGGGACCATCAACGAAGACGGTTTGGAAGCCTTTGAAAGCGAAGAGGCCAAAGATCTTCAGCGATTGATTGATAATGTGAAGGATTACTACCCCATCGAGTTCCAACCTACCTTGGTTCGGGGCATGGGATACTATACCGGTCCGATTTTTGAAATTGAAAGTCAGGACTTTAAAAGCTCCATTGCCGGAGGGGGCCGCTACGACGACTTGCTGTCAAAGTTCCAGAAGGATTCTCTTCCCGGAGTCGGGGTATCCATCGGCTTCGAGCGGATTTTTGCCATCCTTCGGGAAAAAGATTTTATCATTCCGGAACAGCCGAAAAAACGGGCCTTGATCTATACTTCCGAGGAAGATCTGCAAAAGACTGTGGCCTTCGCGGAAGCCCTGCGGGACCGGGGACAGATCATATCCATGGTACGGGCTTTCAACAAGCTGGGCAAAAAAATCAAACAACTGGAAAATAGCGGTTTTGACGATGTCCTGGTGGTTCGGGAAGATACGGTTCTGGATGATCTGCTGCACTAGGAGTAACCTGGAAACTTAATAACAAAATAAACTTAAAACCCAAAAGATACACATCCAAGACAAAGGACCGATCGATTCGGATTCTTTGTCTTTTTTTACAGGAGGATGTCATGGAAGCGAGAAAAAAACGAATTGAAGAATTGGATATTCTAAGAGGTTTTGCCCTGTTCGGCGTGCTGCTGGTGAATTTGACGATGATGCACACCAGCCGGACGGGTTTTAGTGTTTCCAGAATGGGACTGGAAGGAATCAACCGCCTGTCCGCCTTAGGGATTGAAATGTTTTTTCAAGGGAAATTTTATACGATTTTTTCGATTCTTTTCGGCCTGGGGTTTTATCTCTTTATGAACCGAGGGGAGAGGGCAAAGGAATCCGGTCAGCAGGTATTACATCATGGGAATTTCCCGGATATGAATCCTTTTTTCCTTCGCCGAATGATTGTCCTGCTGGTTTTTGGAATTCTCCATATGATCCTGGTCTGGCACGGAGACATTCTTCATACCTACGCCCTGATCGGCCTTGTGCTCTTCTGGAGGCGCAATAAAAGCGATGAAAGCCTGCTTCGGGGGGCACTGATATGGCTGATGGCTGCAGCCCTCCTTAACGGGGCTTTAACCGCTATTATTGAAGCCCCGGAGGTGTATCAGGCCATAGTAACTTCGGAGATGATTCCCTACGCCGATGAAATCTACAGTCAAGGGTCCTACATCAGCCTGCTCCGGTACCGGCTGGTTCATGAAGTCCAAAGTGCACCGGTGGATCTGCTGTTTATCCTTCCGAAAATTCTCGGACTGTTTTATCTGGG
>SKRE01000151.1 GCA_007118655.1 Clostridiales bacterium
CGTGACGAAAGCGAAGAGGTCACACCCGTTCCCATCCCGAACACGGAAGTTAAGCTCTTCAGCGCTGATGGTACTTGGTGGGTGACTGCCTGGGAGAGTAGGTCGTCGCGGCTTTTCTTTGTATAAGTACAAAGGAAAAACGGGACAGAGAATATCCCGAGATAATGGCTGAAAGTTTATAATGCTGATTATTCAGTTAAACTGAATAAAAAGGATTGAATGCTTCGATTGCATCGAAGTAATCCAATCGCACCAAATTGAAAATTTGGAGGATTGAAATCTTCAGAGCATGTTGAAGTACTCCAATCGCGTCAAATCAAAGATTTGAAGGATTGAAGTATGTCGTGACGAAAGCGAAGAGGTCACACCCGTTCCCATCCCGAACACGGAAGTTAAGCTCTTCAGCGCTGATGGTACTTGGTGGGTGACTGCCTGGGAGAGTAGGTCGTCGCGACGTTTAATATAGAGTTTCTACCGTTGTCCCACCGAATTTTAGAGAACTTCTCTAAGATATCGGTGTTTTTTTATTTGCATTGTTCTTGAGCGGCTCCCACCTCACCGAAACTACGAGAAAAGGCCCTGGGAAAGGTTCTTTTGCTCTCGTAGCTGGAAAGCAATCAAATAAAGCTCTCCGGAAGTCTTACAGTGAAACAATCACTGCAGGGACTTTTGGAGAGCTTTTTTTTATTTCTACTTGCGGGTGTTGACAAACTCTTCCTTAATACTCTTTAACAGGTCTTTATCTTCCGAGAGTTTGACCCCGGTTAGGGCTAAGGCCGTTAAGGTTTGGAGCATAGAGTTATAGGCGTAATCGGTTTTCGTGGCGTCCCGAAACTCTACGGTATGGGCGGACACATCTCCGGTCTCGATAATATCAAAATAGGGATGAATAGCGGGAACCACATGGGAAACATTTCCCATATCGAGAGATCCCGTGCTTCCTTTTTCCATTTGAATATTTTCCACACCCAGAGACTGCAGCTGCCGGGTGAAAAGATCCGATAATTTTTGGTTGGTCACCAGATTGTCATAGGGCTTTTCATAGTTGTGATACTCCATACTGGCACCGCTGGCCAGGGCCCCGGCTTTGGCACAATTAAGAACCTTTTCTTTCAGTTCCGTTAAATAGGTTTTCGTGGTGGCCCGAATATAAAACTGGGCAACGGCTTCCCCGGGAACAATGTTTGCCGCTTCCCCGCCCCTGGTAATAATACCGTGGATCCGGGCAGAGGGAAGAATGTGCTCCCGCAGGGCATTGATATTATTAAACATTAACAAAACACCGTCCAGGGCATTGATTCCTTTTTCCGGAGAGGCGGCGGCGTGGGAAGTCCGTCCGGTGAATTTGAATTCCAGGGCTTCCAAAGCCAAAGATTTTCCGCTTTTCATATGGCTTTCCGCGGGATGAGCCATAAGGGCTGCATCCACATCACTAAAGGCGCCCTGATTGACCATATCCACCTTGCCGCCGCTGGTTTCCTCTGCGGGGGTGCCGAAGACAATGATTTTTCCTTTAAAATCCTCTAAATAACGAAGGACAATCCCGGCCCCCGTACTGGTGGTGCCCAACAGGTTGTGGGCGCAGCCGTGACCGATGCCCGGAAGGGCGTCGTATTCGGATAAATAGGCGATGGTGGGCCCTTCTTTTCCCGTATCATAGGTAGCCTTAAAAGCGGTATCCATGTCCAGGTAAGGCATTTCCACCCTAAAGCCGTGCTTTTCCAAAAGATCTTTATGGGCCTTGGAAGAAAAATGTTCTTCGTAGCCCAGCTCCGGATTTTCTAAAATCGCGTCACTTAGCTGTTTCAGCTCACCTTTCAGGGACTCTGCTTTTTCAAAAGCCCGTTTAGATAATGGTTTTTTCATAGTCACCGCTCCTTATCGTTGAATTGTTTTTTCTGTGTTGGAAATCACTGGGGTTTGGATTCTGAAAGTGAAGAGTTATGGACTTTGGGTAAAAAGGTCCCCAGATTTTCCCGCAGCAGTTGTTGGCCTTTCACCGCAATCTCTCCCCTGATCAAAACGTAATCGATGCCTGTAGGAGGAAGGGTGGGCTCTTCAAAGGTTGCCCGGTCCATAATGGTTTCGGGATCAAAGATGACAAGATCTGCATCATAGCCCGCTTCGATTTTTCCCTTTTGATTGTCAAGACCGATCCGTGAAGCGGGAAGCAGGGTCATTTTATACAGGGCATCCATCAGGGTAAGGGATCCTTTTTCCCGGACATATTTCCCCAGAATCCGGGGGAAGGTTCCCGCTGCCCGGGGATGACCCTGTCCTTCCCGAAGCAGGCCGTCGCTGGCAATCATAACACCCGGGGATTTTACGGAAAGATCAATATCTTCCTCATCCATGGCAAAGGCAGCTACCAGCATTTCGGGACGCTCTTTACGAACTTTTTTAAACAGTTCCATATCGCAGTACTGTCCCCGGTAAGGTGCTTCCGTTAGGAGGATGATTTCCGGGCCCTTGCCCCAAAGCTCAAAGCAGCCTTCGTCGAACACCGCGGAACCCAGGAAAGTACTAAAAGCATTGTAGGGGTAGGTATCCACCGTAATATCCAGCCCCTCTTCCCGGGCTTTTTCGATCATGGCCAGGGCTTCATCCATCATACCGAAGGCGGCGCAGCTGGAAATATGGGAGATTTGCATGGGCAGACCGCTGCGCCGGGAAATCTCGATCATTTCCTCCACCGCTTCCAGGGCATACTTCGCGTCCTTTCGATAATGGGCCGCCAGCAGAATATCAAGATTTTTAAAGGGCTCGATCAGCTTTTCCACTTCCCGGATACTGACTCCGGGAGAGTATTCCAAACCGAAGGAAATTCCCACCACGCCAAGATCAAAGGCCTTTTGCAGCAGATCTTTCATTTGATCAATTTCTTCCTCCGTGGCTTCCCGGTAGCGGTCTTCAATGCCGACCCGGTCTCTGAGGTAGTTATGACCGATAAAGGAAAGGTAATTAACCGGGGCTCCGTATTTGGTGATGTACTGGGAGAAGAAGCTCATATCCATGCGATTGTTTCCGCAGTTGCCCGCCAGGGCAGTGGTCACTCCCATCAGAGCCATGTGTTTGGAAATATCATAATGGATTTTATCGGAAGCTTCCTGTAAAAACTCTTCGTGCATATGAATGTCCACAAATCCCGGAGAAATTACCTTCCCCTGGGCATTCAGAATTTTTTTAGCCTCCCCCAGGTTTTTTCCCAGATCCAGGATTTTTCCATCCCCAATACCGATGTCCTGTTCTAAAAGTTTGCCCGTTGAAAAGTCGGGGATTTGACCGTTGATTATTTTTATATCGTACATTTATAGCACCTCCCGTATTTATTTGGAATAAATTAACGAAACATACTGAATAATTTTAATTTCCTATATTATAACACAGCCGTGGCAAAAAATCTTATCCCATGAGGTTTTGAATCCCTGAAAAAGAGGGTATGTAAAGAGTATTATCAATGGGAAGAAGCGGCAATGACGAGGGAAGGGTTTACGGCACCCCCCATGACAGCAGTCGCGGGTATTTTCGTCAGTATAAAAAACTATTAGGAGGAAGAGGAAGATGGAAGCATTAAAGGGTTTTATCGAAAAGTATTACCGGGAAGAAGATTTAATTCATCTGACCCAGGAACTGATCCGAATCCCCAGTCATGTCAATCATCCCGGCAGAGAGCGGGAAGCGGGTTTGTTTCTCGGAGAGTACTTAAAAGAGCGGGGACTGAACGTGACCATCGACGAGGTAATGGATGGCCGGGTGAACGTAATTGCCACCCTTGCCGGAAGCGGCGGCGGAAAAAATCTATTGCTGAACGGACATCTGGATACGGTACCTCCCGGGGAAATGGATTTTGATCCCTACGGCGGTGTGTTAGCCGATGGAATGATTGGGGGAAGAGGGGCCGTGGATATGAAAGGGCCCATTGCCTCCATGGTAACCATGATGCTGGCCTTGAAAAATTCCGGTATGAAACTGAAAGGGGACGTGATTTTTACCGGGGTCGTCGGAGAAGAGGAAAAGAGCGAAGGGACGGAGAAAATTGTAAAAGACGGCATTCAGGCCGACGGCGCCATTGTGGGGGAACCTTCAAGCTATGAATACTCCGCGGGACACCGGGGATTGGAATGGCTGGAAATTGAAATTGAAGGAAAAGCCGCCCACGGGGGCATGCCCCATTTAGGAGTAAACGCCATTGAAAAGGCGGCAACCTTTATCGAACGGGTAAAAAAAGAGCTGTATCCGAAAATAGATAAGCGCAGCCATCCCCTGATGGGAAGTTCCGTAATGAACTTCGGCCATATCAAGGGGGGGATACAGCCCAGCACCGTGGCGGGAAAATGCATCATACAAATTGACCGCCGCTACGTACCCGGAGAGACTCCCGAGTCCGTCATAAAAGAGTATCAGGATATAATTGACGCACTGGAGCAGGAGGATCCCACCTTTAAGGCCCGAATTAAACGAATGGAAAACAATATGCTGACCCTGGATCATCTGCCCCTGGCCACGGACTTGGAGGATCCCGTTACAAAAGCCCTGACCAAGGCCCTGGCCACGGTACTGGGAAAAGAGCCCACCCTTTCCACCAAAAGAGGCTGGACCGATGCCTCCCTGTTATTCAACTTTGGGAAAATCCCCACCATCGTTTACGGCCCCGGAAATATTTCCTATTCCCATACGAAAAATGAACAGGTGGCGGTAAAGGAATTAAAAGAGGCGGTGGAAGTTTACTTTTTAGCCGCTGCAGAGTTTTGCGGAGTGGAAAAAGAATAAAGAC
>SKRE01000113.1 GCA_007118655.1 Clostridiales bacterium
ACACTCCCGTTACTGACGAAGAGGAGGAAGCACAGGTAGGAGACTCTGAGGACAACGAAGGTGATATGGATGAAGAGGATTATGTTCGACCCGACGATGAAAATGCTGAAATCGGTATTACCTCTGTCGATGATTTAGACGCAGACGGCGAGGCTGAGGAAAATAATTATTTCCTACCTGTAGCAGCAGTCCTTGGTTTAGCAATGATCGGCGGCGTGTTCTACTTTAAACGTTAACCTTGAAAAATATACACAGTATAAATGATTTCCGGCATCACTGCCAAAAAACCGTCTAAAGACATTTTGAAAGTCTTCTTTAGACGGTTTTCTTTTATCATTTATTATGCTTCACTTGCCGCATCATCCGCTTAAGATATTTTGAGTTTTCCCCAGTTCAGTGCGGTCTTGCAAAGTACTTTGGTACCGACGGCAAGAATCTTTTCGTTGAACTCATAGTAAGGGCTGTGAGGAGCATAGACATCTTTTCCTTCCTCAGCGTATCCCAGCCATAAAAAGACCGAGGGCACTTCCTTGCTGAAAAAGGCAAAATCTTCGCCTCCCGGAGCGGGCCGCTCCACCTCTACAAATTTTCCCTCTCCAAGAATTTCTTCAGTGGCTTTTCTTGCCACCGCCACCATATGTTCTTCATTCATCGTTGGTGGATAGCCAAAGGTATAGTTAAAATTGGCCTTCGCTCCCATTGCCTCCGCCCCTTTTTCAATCACCGCCTTCATCCGGTCATGAATTCGAAGGCGGGTCTCTTCATTGAATGTTCGAACGGTCCCGTGAAATTTTACGATATCGGGGATGGTATTGTATCTCGTCCCCCCGTGGATCATACCAATGGATACCACGCCCTGTTCAAAAGGATCCACGTTGCGACTGATCACAGACTGCAAATTTACTATAATCTGTGACGCGGTAACGATAGGGTCAATACCGAGATAGGGTAAAGAGGCATGTACGCCTTCTCCAATCACCTCTACATTGAAAGGATCTGATGCGGCCATCATAGGCCCCACTCTTGATCCTACCTCTCCGATTTTTAGTTTCGGCCAAATATGCATACCCACCATGGCCTCAATTTTCGGCTCGTCCTTTAGGACCCCGTCCTTAATCATATATTGGGCTCCGCCCCCGGTGGTTGCATCCTCCTCAGCCGGCTGGAAAACCAATTTGACCGTACCATGAATCTCATCCTTCATTTGACTTAAAACTTTTGCCGTTCCGAGTCCCATGGACATATGGCCGTCGTGTCCACAGGCGTGCATCAGCCCGTCGTGCTTAGATTTAAAGGGGACATCCACTTTTTCTTCCATCTCCAGAGCGTCCATATCAAAACGCAGCCCCAGAGTTCCTCCCGGTTTGTCCCCGGTAATGATTCCCACAAGACCGGTATTGTAATACCCTTCTTGCACTTCAATTCCCAGATTTTCTAAAGCCTCTTTGATATAGTCTCGGGTTTTAAATTCCTGCGTGCTTCGCTCCGGTATTTTGTGCAGTTCTCTACGATGTTCAATAATCCATGGCTCAATTGCTTGAACTTTCTCTTTTATCCTGTCGTCGATCATGCTACCCCTCCTTTACTGCTGGTTTATTAGCTGAAATATGTGATACTTATTGTAAAGATCAACGCTTACTGCTGATTATAATAAGATATTTCCTCCCGGTCCAAGGGGCAGTCCAGCAATATGCCAAACTGCTAGCATTACAATCCAAACAAATCCAAACGCCAAAGTATAGGGCATAATCATGGCCATAACCGTACCGATTTTAGCTTTGCTTTCATCATATTTTGCAAAAAAACCTAAAACAATAGGGAAAAATGGAAATAATGGTGTGATCGCATTGGTTACGGAATCTCCGATTCTATAAGCTAATTGAGCATATTCCGGAGAATACCCCAATACCATAAACATCGGAACAAAAACCGGTGAAAGCAACGCCCATTTTGCTGATCCGCTTCCTATAAAGAGGTTTACAACAGTACTTACCAAAAGCACGCCTATAACCATGGGAAGTCCTGAAATACCAAGGGTTTCAATTACTCCGGCAGAACTGACTGCTAAAATCATCCCTAAATTTGTCCAGTTAAAATATTGTACAAACTGGGCAATGACAAAGACCAGTACAATATATCCCGCCATGCCTTCCATGGCTTTTGTCATGTATTTGGGAATATCTGCATTTTCCCTAATGGTACCCACGGTTTTTCCGTATACTATACCCACAAGGATAAACCAAAAAAGAATAAAAGGTACAATACCGCTTAAGAAGGGAGAGGGTACAATGGTTCCTCCTTCTCCTCTAAATGGCGAATTTTGAGGAATCATCATCGCTACGATCAGCGCCCAATATATCAGTGAAGCAATTCCTGCTCGAATGACCCCTTTCGACTCGATATCCGACACGGTAAATTCGTCTTTATCCAGTTCGAATCCTTCTTTGGGGATGTATTTCCCCGCTTGGGGTTCCACAAATTTCTTTGTTACATAGGCTCCCACCACAGTTAAAACTAAGGTTGATACGATCATAAAATAATAGTTTACCGCGGGAGAGATTTCAATTCCCGGTTGCATCGTTTGGGCCGCTTCCTGAGTAATTCCCGCTAGCAGGGCATCGGTTCCGGCAATTACTATATTAGCCGTAAAACCCGCACAGGCAGCAGCGTACCCCGCAGCAATTCCTACTAGGGGGTTTCTCTTCGTTCCGTAAAAAAGGGCTCCTGCCAATGGGGGAACTATTATTATAGCTGCATCCGATGCAATATTACCGATAATTCCAATAAAAAATACGGACATCAGCAACAACTGCTCTGGAGCTCCCAGCATGACTTTTTTCATAAACGCCGACATAAATCCCACTTTTTCCGCCAGTCCGATCCCGATTACCATGGTCAAGACCAAACCAAGAGGTGCAAAACCGGTAAAGTTTCCGATTAAATTCAGAACCATCCACTGAACCCCTTCTGCGGATAACAGACTTTTCGCCTCGATCACTTCATCCGTAACCGGATGCAATACTGAAATTCCCATAATGTTAGTTAAAAAGGAAATACCAATAATCACAAGACAGAGAATAACAAACAAAATAAAGGGATGGGGAAGTTTATTTCCCGATCGTTCCACAAAATCTAAAAAACGGGTAAAAAACCTCTTTTTTTCCACTTGTTCACTCATTTAAATACCTCCTAATAATAGTTTTGTCTTACGAATGTGATGAATTACGAATGCTTCTGGTTAATTGTATGAATTACTGCGTGATAAAAATGAATGCCTTTCATTAATACCTCCTCATCAAAATCAAACCCTTCATTATGATGACCGGCAGCGGTGTTAGCCCCAAAGAAAAGATAGGTAGCCAAACCTCCTTGATCCTGTACCGCTTTCATCATAAATGTGGCATCTTCACTGCCTCCTAAATGCTTCAGCTCAATAATTTCATCGATGTCCTGAAGATCCTCCGCTGTTTTTTTAGCCCACTCGGCCAACTTTAAATCACAGCTGACGGTAATGGCCTCTCCCATTTTTTTGATGTTAAAACGATTGTCATACATTCCTGCGGCACTCTCGATAATTTTTACAGCTTTGTCATACACATAGGTGTTAAGGGCTGCGGTTTCTCCCCGGGTTTCAATCTTCATCGATGCCTTGGGAGCGATCACGTTTCTGCCCACCCCCGCATCCAGTACCCCTACATTAACCCGTGTTACTCCTCCGCTGTTTGGGGGAATGCTGTGGATATTCAGCGCTGCTGTAGCAGCAGCGAGCAAAGCGTTTTTCCCTTCTTCGGGATTGCTTCCGGCGTGGGCTCCGGCTCCGATAAACTCCGCATCAATTTTCGTCGTGGATAAAAATCCTTCGGTTTTCGGGGCAAACTTTCCGGTTCCCAAATTAAATCCGAGATGACCGGATAGAAAATACTGTACCCCTTCTAAAATACCTTTATCCACCATGGCTTTAGCACCTCGGACCCCTTCCTCCGCCGGTTGAAAGATGAGTTTTACGGTTCCCGATAGGCGGTTTTTATCTTTGATCAGCAGTTCCGCCAAACCAAGGCCGATGGCGGTATGGCCGTCATGACCGCAGGCATGCATCATGCCTTCATTTACTGATCGAAATCCTTCCTTTTGGGGACGATGCTTCTCGTCCTCCCGCTCAATGACGTCGTTGGAATCGATATCAAACCTTAGGGCAATCACCGGTCCCGGTCTTCCTGTTTCCAGCGTTGCTACAGCCCCGGTGTAACCTTTCATTTCCTCGATGATCCCGGAATCTCCTCCCTGGTTTACGGCCCGCTTCATCTGTTGTTGAATCCCTTCTTCCGGCTCCCTCCCCATCACCGATGGAGGATGGATCACCTGTTTACCAAAGGCCACTTCGTAGCCTAAGTCCCTTAAAATTTCTACAATTTTAGCTGTGGTTCGAAATTCCCGCCATCCTGACTCCGCATACTTATGGAAATCCCGACGATAAGCGATAACTTTTTCCTGTAACACATAAACACCTCCTATATCCATTGATGTAAATACATATATATATACATACTTCTTATAATGAACTTTCATATAGACACTTCTTTAATATCCGGGTTATTATTTTTTTCTTGAAGGATTACTACAACTTTCGATCAAGATTTTTCACCGTTTGATACAGTACCTTTGCTCCATTTCCACAGTCCTTTTTATCACTCCATTCGTCGGGACGATGGCTGAGACCCTTAAAAGATGGAATAAAAAGCATTCCGA
>SKRE01000115.1 GCA_007118655.1 Clostridiales bacterium
GTAAACTCCGCACCGGGTTCGATGGGTTTGCATTCGTCTTCAGACAGTCGACAGAGCAGGCCTCCGATGGTGGTGGCTTTATTTTCGGGAATGTTGGTGTCAATATCAAAGTTGATACTTTTTATCGGTGATGCCGCGGATAAAATCTTTCCTTCCCTAAGCATATACTTTGAGGTGACCAGATACTTCTTTATCGCAAATACAATCGCAATGGCTGCAGTGGCTAATAAAATATCGATCATCGTATCGCTGTATACCAGCATTTTTCGTGCCGTGGCAAACAAAATCAGATCCAGTACCGCAACCGATGAGTGGGAAAGCAGCATCAGCACAAGCTCAATTCCAATAATCAACAATAAGGACATACTTAAAAACTTCTTTACAAAATCATAGGTGTCCACCATATCCAAGGAAGGAATCGTGACAATATACCGAACTACGGTAAACAGTCCTACAATCATCCCTAAGGTTATCAAAAAAGCCAATACTACCTCCACATGATTTGCACCCTTGACCAACAAATGTCTAAACTTGTCCATTTCGTCCCTTCTTTCTTAAGTTTTCATACTTGATAATATAGTAACATTATTCATCAACTAGAATTCTATCATAGTTCCTTAAGAAAGAATAGACCGGGGAAATTAACAGTTTATTCAAAATAATCAAGGCTTCCCCCGGGGAATGCACCGGTCTTAAATACTGACAGGGGATTCCTCCAGGAGTCCTTTCCCGTTATACATCAATATCGATTAATAAGTCTTCATTTAAACAGCGGGTATTGACCACGGTAAAAATCAAAGTTTTGGCCAGGCTTGCGGTAATATCGTCATGATCATACCGGGGAGAGACCTCCGCAACATCAAAACTGACCACTTTACCCGACCGCATCAGCTGTTTAATCATTTTGACCGCTATTTCCGGATCCACGCCCAGGGGCTGGGCTGCGCTGACTCCCGGGGCAAAGGCGGTGGAAAAGGCATCGGCACAAATGGTAAAGTAGATGTGTTGCTGTGCCCGGATAAAATCATCGATCCGCCGCTTCGTCTTTTCCTGTTTGCTCTCGATAAGATCCTTTCCCAGGATATATTGGATGTTTAATTCTTCCGCTATCTTAAACAGATCAATGGTATTGCTTTGCTTTTGTATACCGGCGCAGAAGTAGGAAAATTCCTGCTTTGTTTCCTTGCAGTAATCGGCAATTTGTCGGAACATGGATCCGGAACTTCCTCCTTCGGGGTAGGGACGGATATCAAAATGGGCATCGATATTAAATATTCCGGGATTTTTTAATCCCTTTTTCTGAAAATACCGTTCGATGCCCAGGTAGTGACCGAAGGCTACTTCATGGCCCCCTCCAAGCACAATGGGAAACAGGTTTAAGGTCAGCAGACGCTCCACGGCCTGGGCCAGGACCTGTTGGCTGTCTTCCAGGTTCTCGTCTATACATACCACGTCTCCGGCGTCCAGGAGCCGGACTTCCTTTTTAAAATAACAGGGCAGATTGGAGAGCTGCCGCCGAATGCTTTGGGGTCCCTTCCTTGCTCCCTGCCGGCCTTTGTTTCTTCGAATCCCTTCGTCGCTTTCAAAACCTAAAAAGGCAAAGGCGGTCCCGGTAAAAGGGGTTAACTCCTGATTTCTAAGATCCAATGCCCGGATCCATTGATGCCACCGATAGGCTTCAAAGTTTTCTCTGCTGTCAATTCTGCCCTGCCAGTTTTTTGTATCCATGGGTTTATAAAATCGTGGATTCACGGTTTTTCCTCCTTCTTATTACTTAATCTTCAGATTCCGGTATCGGTTCAGGGCACCTAAGACCTCCAGCTTTCTGGGCTTTGCCAGATTTCCCGGGTGCCCCTTGAAACTTGCAATCCCTTCCAGGCCTTGCCCCTCGATGATCTCGAAGGTCTCCTGCAAAAGGGTGTATAAATCTTTTTCCCCGTCGACTTTTTTGTTGATCAGAAACTTGAATATCTCTCCGATACTGTTGGTTTGACTGGGACTGATCAGTTGTTCCAGGCCGTAGAGCTCCACACTTAAGCGGTTGTAGAGCAGGGTTTTGGTCCCTCTCGTCTTCAGTTTAATCCCCTTTCGGTCCCTGGGAAAAGAAGATTTCATCGGGACTCTACCCCGGGGTTTCACAAAGGGGGCCTCGTCGGTTATTCTTTCCCGGGGAAACTGCCTGGCAATGGCTTTTGCAGACTTTGTCACGTCCCTGGGGATGTACTCGTCCATCATAATCACTTTATCCGCCACGTCAAAGTAGTCACCGGAACCGCCGATTACCAGCACCGTGGATATCCCAAGATCCCGGTAAAGGCTCTCTGCTTTGTCTATAAAGGGAGAAATGGGCTCCTTGTCCTTGTGGACCAGTTTTTTCATCCGATCATCCCGGATCATAAAGTTTGTGGCGGAGGTGTCCTCGTCAATCAGAAGGGTGCTTGCGCCCCCTTCCAGGGCTTCGATAATGTTTGCCGCTTGGGAGGTGGATCCGCTTCCGTTGTCCGTGGAAAAGGCCTTGGTATCCCGTTGATGGGGCAGATTGTTGATAAAGGGGGAGATGTTCACTTTCTCCACTCCCCGGCCGTCCTCGGCGCGGATTTTCATGGCCTCGGGGTCGGTCAATACAAACTCCCGGCCGTCCCCTCGAATATGGGGATAAACCCCCAGTTCAATGGCCTGGAGCAGGGTGGATTTTCCGTGATAGCCTCCCCCAACAATCAGGGTGACACCCTTTTCCAAGGCCATTCCCTTCATTTCACCGGCATTGGGCAGGTTCACGGAAACTTCCATGGACCGGGGACTTTGAAAGGGTACCGCCCCTTTTGTTAAGGGCTTTTGAGAAATCCCGCTCTCCCTAGGCAAAATACTGCCGTTTCTCACAAAGGCAATCCATCCCTTTTCCTGCATGATGGCCTCCAGGGCAACCTGGTCCTCCCGAAGTTGAAGGCGCCGCCAAAGGGCTTTCTGGTCCAAATTCTTATAATAAAGATTTTTTTCGATAAAGGGAGGAAGCATCTCCATCAGCATTTTCCTACACACCCGGCCCAGGATTTTTCTTCCCCCGGCGGGAAGGCCCACTTCCAATCGTACTTCCACCTTTTCCGAATCAATATAAATCGAGGTCCGCTCTAAAATCTCCTGTCCCGGGGCGTCAATGGCGATCATGCCGCTTTTTCCCGTACCCTTGGCTCCCGGATATTCCTTTTTTAAGGTTTGATCAAAGTTTCGGGTCAAAAAATCTTTCAAGGCCTGCTTTTTCCAAGGGGTATTAAAAGTGTCCCTAGGAAAGCCCGAAAGTTTCATCGGAACAATGCCCCGAATCCTGGAAGGGGCCGCAAAGGGGTCTCCCTGGACATAATCCACGGCAAGATGAAAGCCTTCAAGGTTATAGGTCCCTTGAAGGTCTTTATAGGCTTTATAGCCTTTTCCGTCTATTCGCTGCAACAGGCTTTCCAGCTCTTTAGAAGTCCGCATGTTCTTTGTACTCTCCTTCCAGCATGGAAAACAGCATCATGGACCGGTAACTGTCCCCGTATTTTTTACAGTCCCGAAGGATGCCTTCCTCGGTGAATCCCAGTTTCCGATAGATCTTGATGGCTTTATGATTGTTGGTAAAAACATCCAGCCACAACCGGTGATAGCCCAGGGTCTCGAAACAGAATTTCATCACCCATTGAATGGCCTCTTTACCGTATCCCTGTCCCTTTTCATTGATGGTAATCCGCATCAATTCCAGGGCTTCGTGGGGGGATTTCATACCGGCAAGAATCATATAGCCTATGATTCGGTCCTCTTTCGGATCCCATAGGCTCAGATGTTTTTGATCTTCATCTTCCATGGTCTCCTGATGCTGTCTGCGGGACCAGTTGTATACATAGGCCAGATTTTCCTCTTTTCCTTCAATGGCTAAGACTTCGTCCAAGTCCTCTTCTTTGGTGTCCTTCAGTATCCAGTTTTCTTCAATGACCATAATTTTCATGCCAATCCCTCCATTTCTTTTGCTAGTTCATATATTCCCTGTTTTGAATGTTTTACACTCCGAATAAGACAAAAAACCTCCGGTTGAAAAACCGAAGGCCCTTTGGCTGTTACGAATTGCAGAAGACTAATATAAACCGCTTGTGCAAAAGCGTATTATTTATCCGCCACTTTTACTGCGGTGCCGTAACAGAGTACTTCTGCAGCTCCCTGGGCGATGGCTGAGGTGGAAAACCGGACAGATACCACGGCGTCCGCTCCTAAGACCTTGGCTTCCGCCACCATTTTGTCGTAGGCCACATCCCGGGCCTCATCAATCATTACGGTATATTCCTTTAACTCTCCCCCGACCAAATGCTTCAGGCTGGACATAATGTCCTTTCCTAAATGCTTGGCCCGAATGGTGTTTCCTTTGGCAATGCCTAATATTTCTACAATTTCCTTTCGAGGTACTAAATCCGTGTTGGTTACGATCATGTTTTCCACCGTCCTCTTTTATTTTTTTAAAATCTGATTATCATAGGTTACTTAAATATTAAGTCCATATCCGGTTTTTCCACGGTATAATAATGCACCCAAATATACAGATGCTGAAAAACTGCGGCAATGAGGGCCCCTTGGGACTGATGAAAAAGCGCAATGGACCA